>JAFXOO010000295.1 GCA_017528675.1 Oscillospiraceae bacterium
AGGTTGCGTAGCCAAGCCGGTTACGCAGCCTTTCTTTTTTGTCGTCTTCATGCCGTCAGCAACGGCAGTCGTTACAGCAACGTCGTAACCATCGTGCATGAGCTTGACGAGTGCAGTGATGCGGACAGATATGAAAAACAGGAGCGTCGCTGCTTTCAGATGCAGCCATTTACTGCTGGCAAAAAGCACAGTTTTCCGCTTTGAATGCTCACCTGAATAGCCAATCTGATAAAAGGCAGCGTTTCTCTTGACAAATGCAGGGAATATGGTATAAAAATTCTTGCAATTTGAAAATGAGTTTCAATTTCATGAGTTCAAAACACGCCGGGATTGCACGGCGTTCTATTTCGACTCAGAATTGAAACCGAGTATCAATTTCATAATATGGAGGGAAGACTATGGCATCCTATCAGACGGAATAGAAAACCTGTCTGCTGAAATTTCTGAAAGCCCACAGCAGAGAACCCATGACGATACATGAAATGTACAGAAGGATGGGACAAGAGTCTTCTTCAGGTGCCGTTCCGGGAGGAAGTACCATCTACCGGCTGATCCGCCAACTGTCCGATGACGGAATTGTGCGGAAAAGCATGCATACCGAACAGCGGGAGACATTTTACAGCTATGCATGCCCGACAGATCAGAATGCAGGACTGTATCTGCGCTGTAAGATCTGCGGACAGCTTCAGCCGATGCAGACGGAATGCAGTGAGCAGATCGTGAAGCAGATCAAAGAGCAGGAGCATTTTGCGGTGGATGCCAGCATGATCCTGGAAGGTGTCTGTCAGGACTGCCAGTGAAAGGAGCCGTTGTGATGTATTGTGAACAAACGCTGATCTCCATGAAAGTGGAGCTGGTAAACTGAGTGTTTCATTCTTCCATTCCCATTTTTGCTGTGGAGCGGAGAGGGCGCACATTGCATTTCCTCCTTAAGATGCTTCCTGCGCTCTCCGTTCCCGCCCCAAACCATGATCAAAAATCTACAATACGGAGGAATATCCATGTTTACCAAGAATAAGAATTATCTGATCGTATCCTGCCTCATTGCAGCCCTGTCCCTGACGGGCTGTGCCGGAAACACCGGCTCGTCTTCATCCGCACCGGCGGATGAAACCGCAGCGGCTGAAAGCGCTGCTGCCGAAGTACCGTCAGAAACCGCAGTATCCGAACCGCTGTCCATCGTCTGCACGATCTTCCCGGAATACGACTGGGTGAAGGAGATCCTCGGCGGCCATGCAGCCAATGCAGAGCTGACCTATCTTCTGGACAACGATGTGGATCTGCACAGCTATCAGCCGACTGCTGATGATATCATGAAGATCTCCAACTGCGACCTGTTCATCTATGTCGGCGGAGAGTCCGATGAATGGGTGGAGGATGCACTCGCTGAGGCCACAAATAAGGACGGTCATTAACCTGATGGACGTACTTGGCGATTCTGCCAAGGTAGAGGAGCTGAAGGAGGGCATGCAGGAGGACGGGCATGACCATGACCACGATCATGACTATAGCAAGGAGGTTTCCACCTTTGAGGATGACGAAGTGCAGGATAGACCGCTTTCTGACTGGGAGGGCGACTGGCAGTCTGCCTATCCGCTGGTGCTGGACGGCTCGCTTGACGAAGCATGGGAGCATAAGGCTGAGGACGGCAGCATGACCGCAGAGGAATACAAGGACTATTACACCAATGTCAACGCCGGTGTTGTGGAACGGTATTACACATCGGCATGTACATCACCTGCGCTGGTCATGGGCAAGCTGGCAACCATGGCGCAGTTCCATCTCTCCAAGCTTAAGGGAGGTGAGGGGCACTCCGGCATGGAGGCTGCTCAGTTCAGCATACCGCCCGATCAGCTCCTCGGCATTTGTCCCGTGCTCCAGTGCGGTCACATAGTCCAGCGCCGGATTGGTCAGCCGTTCCGCTCTGTCAAAGAGCGGTTCCAGAAACGCCTCCTCGCCAAAGCCTCGCTTTTGCAGGCCGGACTGTGCCAGTTCCAGAATCTCCCGCAGCTTTTCGGAAAGCGCCTTCCGTCTGATAAAGGACGGCAGTGTCCGGTGCGTCAGGAGCTCCCGCAGCTCCGGTGCGGTATAACCGTGATGATACAGTACCGTATCCGTATCCAGCAGCTCCGTCAGTGCATCAAGCTCCTGCGCAAGACCTGCGTGAAATGCCGCATGGCTGAATACCGCATTCATCGGCTGCTCACAGGCACTGCGGTACTCAATTGTCCCCCGATAGGTGAGGTCGGCAAACTTGAATGTCCGCAGATGTGCAATATCCTCCATCTCCGGACGGAACGAAGCTGTACGCCATGCGCCGTCTGCGAAATACTGCCCCGTAATATACGCCGTCCGCATGTAATCCCGCAGCGGGATGGGTGTGAAATGAAAATACCGTCCCTGCTTGCCGACGCAGTACATGCTCTGCCCTGCCACATACTCGATATATTCATCCAGACCGGAAAAATCCGTTTCATACATTCCGAGATTGTGCGGGTTATAGCCCTGTGTGCTCTGTGCCCAGAGATAATCCCTTGAAATCAGCAGATCCGGCAGACAATCCAGCCACGAATTGGCAAACAGCACCGCCTTGAACGGCTCCAGCCGGTTCATGGTATGCAGTGTTTGCAGAATGCTGTCCTTTTCCACATCAAGCTGCACCTGTGAGGCTGCCGCAATCATCCCGAAATGCGGCAGCCTGTGAAAATGCCGCTCCGGGTATTCCTTGTATGACTGCAAATGATGATACAGCATCCGGTAGCGGTCATTGGCGATCGGTACGCTGTCATTGTATTTGTAGTAGGGATGGATTCCCATACCCGTCAGCAAATGCCCGATATCCCGGAAATGCGCCTGTATATCCCCGATATACTGTGAGAAGCGCTCATACAGCTCATAAATGCTCTCCTCCTTGCCGAAGGACAGCTCCAGCGTGTTGAAGCTACAGTCAAACGAGAGATTGTCACCCGTAACCGGTTCCGTCAGGGAATACAGGTTGCCGTTGTCGTCCCTTACCTGCTGTGAGAAGCCGAAACGCTCTGCAAAGCCTGCCACAACCGTCTGCACTGCCGGAATATCGACCGGCCGGCGGGAGAGATTCACCAGCGGGAATTCCAGCTCCACGCCCACATAGGCACCCGCTTTCCGTGCTGTCGGCGCAATGTATTTCTGATAGATCGCCTCGTGTACTGTCATATCTTTAATGTCCATCCTTTCTATAGGTTTACTATGCATAGTATAGCATACCGAAACGGATTTGTCAAATGCAGATTTCTGATAACAGGCTATTGTCTGAAGCTATGTATAGGCAACACCGCACAAAGTCCCATCTGACGGCCGGGCGGTGTTGCCTATAGATTTTGCCTATAATGGCAGATAGAATTTTGCTGCCCTTTAATAATACAATTCCTATTGACTATATAGGTGATTCATGGTATACTTATATTATCAAGCATTTGGAGGTTGACAGCATTGGGACAGTATCAGTATGAGACTTGCGGCGGGTTCGGGCTGGAACGGGAGACACTGCGTGTGGATGCAAACGGCGCATTGGCACAGACACCGCATCCATTCGGTGAGGATCCCCACATCACACGGGATTTCTGTGAAAATCAGATTGAGCTGATCACACCGGTATGTCATAGTGTGGATGAGGCAGTCCAGGCGCTTGGAAAACTGGATGCGCATGCGAAAGAGGTGCTTGCAGCGCAGGGCGAGCAGCTCTGGCTGTACAGCAATCCACCGCATTTTGAAACAGAGGACGACATCCCGATCGCTGCCTTTACGGGTATCCACAGCAATAAACGCAACTACCGTGAAGCGCTGGAAAGACGCTATGGCAAGCGGCTGATGCTCTATTCCGGCATTCATTTCAACTTTTCCTTCTCTGAGGCGCAGCTACAGGAATACAATACAGAGCATGCCAACAGCCAGTCGTTCAGGGATGCACTCTATCTGCGGCTGTATCAACAGCTATTCCGTCATAGCTGGCTTCTGGTACTGCTCACAGCGGCAAGCCCGTTCTATGACCTCTCGCTTGACGGCGATCATCTGCACGGCATTGGTTCGGGACAATACGGTTCCCTGCGATGTAGTGAACGTGGTTACTGGAATCAGTTCGTGCCGCTGCTCGATCACACAGATCTGCACACATTTACCGAAGGCATTCAGACCTATGTGAACAAAGGACTGCTGTTTTCGGCAAGCGAATTGTATCTGCCTGTACGGCTGAAGCCAAAGGGCGAGAACACGCTGGCAAATTTAGCTGAACACGGCGTGGATCACATTGAACTGCGCATGTTTGACCTCAACCCGCTCACGCCTCTCGGCGTGGATGCAGATGACCTGAAATTTGCGCATCTGCTGATACTGTATCTGGCAAGCCAGCCGGATACCACATTCACACCGATACAGCAGGAACAGGCCGTCAACGATCATCAGGCGGCAGCATACTATGATCCGCCGCAATGGCTGCTCTCCCGTGCACAGGAGATTCTGTCCCAGATGATGCGCTATTTTGGCAATGACCATGCGGCACTGCATATTCTGGAAAAGCAGCATGCCAGACTTTGCGGCAATCGCCTCTGCACACAGATTCGTGCTGAACAGATTTACCGATAGACAGGAGAGGATACCCATGTGTGAGCTTCTTGGCATCTCATCGTCAGTTCCGATAGATGCATCACGCTATTTGAAGCTGTTTTATTCCCATAGTGTACGGCATCCGCACGGATGGGGCATCATGTACGAAAGCGGCGGAGAACGCACCATCATCCATGAACCCGTTTGTGCAGCAGACAGCGAAATCCTCGGCGGCGTGATCTCCGGTCTCGAACCGCAGAAAACGCTTCTGGGGCACATCCGTCTGGCCACGGTCGGCTCTGTGTGTGAGGAAAACTGCCACCCCTTTACCGGCTTCGACATGACCGGAAGGGAATGGACACTCATCCATAACGGAACGATCTATTCCGGGAAAATGCACTACCAGTACTATAAGAAGCAGCATGGTGATACCGACTCAGAGCGGCTGTTTCTCGGACTTCTGGATACAGTGAACGAACGGATCAAACTTGGCAGCATGTCGGAGCACGACCGTTTTGAGACGGTGTCACAGTTCATCATACAGAATGCCCCCCGCAACAAGCTCAACCTGATGATCTGGGACGGCGAGCTGCTGTATGTCCATAAAAACCTGAAGAACACGCTTTCCTATCATCGGATGGAACAAGGGTATCTCTTTTCCACCCAGCCCCTGAACGACAGCACCTGGATTCCCTTCCCCATCGCACAGGTCATTGCGTTCCGGGACGGGCAATTGGTCTATCGTGGAGAACGGCACAAGGGCATCTACGTCCCGACGCTGGAGTATATCACTGCAATGGATGCCATGCACATATAGGCCGCCGGATGCCATACTGATTTCCGCTCAGTCTGTCAAAAAAGTACTGTTGCAGGGTTCGGGGCGGCAGCCCCGATCAGGGCGCTTCGGGCCGAAGGCCCCGCAATATAGCCCCTCCCCCAATGGGGGAGGGGTTGGGGTGGGGGCGCTCACCGGTGCGCCAGCACCAGAAAAAGGACTTTATCGACAAGCTGAGCGGGTTCCCAGACGGGAGATCCGCTCTTTTCATGTCTCAGAATCTGCGCATGGAACAATCGTCACAAAAAACACCAAATGCCCTTGCATTTCTGTATGATATGTGCTATACTTAAAGTGGAGCTGATTCTTCTGCTTTTATGTAATTGAGATTCAAGGCAATACCGCACAGAGCTGGTGGTACAGATGCAAGCAGATGTGCCGCCAAGCCGACAGGCGGGCTTTGTGCGGTGTTGCCTCAAGTTCATGTCAGAAAGGTTGTGAAACTATGCGTATCGAACTGAATTACGGCGGCTTGGGAAGTATCATGTCAGTTTCAACCATGCAGGAGCATCTGGAGCGCCTGCTGGGCAGATCAGAATCCGTTGTATCCTCCCTGAAAACTGTTCGTTCCTATGTATACAATATGAACGGCGGTGTAGGCGTATTGCAGGATGCACTGGGCGATATCGAGCAGAGGCTGACCAGAGAAGATGCTGTGAACGGCAATCTGAAGCAAACGCAGCAGCAGGTATCTTCTTTCCTGGAAACCGCCAGAAAAACAGACCTTGCAGTTGCCGGCACTGTCAACCAGAATGAGCAGGCGTTTTACTCCGTCAATGAATGGGCACGGCCTGCACCAGCGACTTCCGGGAGCGAGAAGTCATTCGGGGAGAAAGCGTGGGACTGGCTGTGCGGCGTCGGGAAGGCAATTTCAGATACCGTAGGCAAGGTCGTGGACAGTATCAAGTCCGCCGTCCATGCGATAGGTGAATTCCTGTCCGGAATCGCGAAGGGAATTCATGATTTCTTCTTCCCCAAGCGTTCGGTATACGATTCCAAGAATGGCTGCTATGGCGGTGACCAGATGGTATTCGAGTCTGCTTCTGCATCTGAACGTGAAAAATACCGGGAGATTTTTGAAAAGAACAATCCCGACCTGCACTACACCGACAAGGAATTCAAGAATTATATGAAGAAGCTGACCAGTGAAGGCTGCGGCTATGTCGCATTGGTCAACACGATCTTTGTACAGTATGAAGGCCGTGAGGAGGAATTCGAGAAGGTCTTCGGATTCCCCATGTATAAATCCAATGGCAAACTGAATTACGAAATGGTCATCGTTGATTTGTACTCACGGATGGACAACCGGGATGAATTAGGCAACCTTGATGTGAATTATGACTATGATCCGGACGAAGACGGCGCCGAAGGCTCTTACGACTACCGAAGTGATGCTTCCGGAACTGGTACACTTGAACCTCAGTGGGAGTATTATCTGGAGCAATACATGCAGGAGCATGGCGTGAATACAACTGTTGAAACTGATGTCACAGTTACGGCGGACAATTACAATTCCATCACTTCCTCCGGGAAGCAGGTCATTGTAGCCCTTCGTGACGGAAACCTGTATAATATGGACGGCAGCGTGGCACAGGTGATTGACGGCGGTCATGCAATGACAGTTACGGGCGTCACCGATGACGGAATGCTCATTGTTTCATCCTGGGGCGGTCAATACTACATTGATCCTGCTGAAAACGGCACGAGCCAGGAGGTCGGATCCGGCTCCGACAAGCACACAATCACACAGAGCATGACGTTTACCACTGTTGACTACAGCGGTACATGAGGTTCATCGGAATGAAACACAAATACATCGCACTTGGATTGGTATTTCTGCCCCTTTTGATGGTCGGGTGCGGAAATCAGACAATATCTTCTGATCACACAGAGGAAACCACAGCGTTTTCTTTAATTACAAAAACAGGAAAGGAAACTGAGGAAGTGGATTACAATACTATTTCAAAAGTTCGCTTAACGGATGCATTCGAGGGTATGATGAGCGATACCATCGCTGAAGAATTACCCGCAGCATTCGTTGACCAGTTCCATGAAGCAGCCGGTGAAATCACAGAGTCAGACCATCCGTCCGGATGCAGAATGTACTATGCGCTCAACATGTACACAAGCTCTGAAGATGTCGCTGAGCAGTGGATTGTTGACAGCCATGACTGCATTATCAGCTCCAACGGCAAGACCTATAAGAGAAGCGGCAAACTGGATGCATGGCTGACGCATATTGAAACGAGCTATGGGCTTACACTGGATTCTGTGTACGGCCGCAAGCCCACCGCAAATTATTTTGCAATGCTGCAAGATGCGGTTTCTGCTGATTTCGATGAAATCACTGCCACCAATTTTGACAAGGGATTTGAGTACTCCGCAAACCAGGCTGAGATATCCGGTCTCATTTCTGCGATGGGTACGGATGTGAAGTTTTCCGGCAAAGGAAAAGTGCCCGACAGCTATCAGTATACAGTAGAGTTTTTCGATCAGAACGGCGCTTCTCTCTATATCCTGTACATTGATAAAAAGGGCAGAATCTATACAGAATACGGATATGAAATCACAAGCAGCGGATTGTCCGACTGGCTGAAATCGATCATTCATTAAGGCATTACATCTGCGGGCGGTCATCGTACTGCTGTATCCGCCAGCCCGGATCTATAATGCGATGCTGATCGCTGATGCAAAGCGCAGACCGACAAAAACCTGAGTTGATGACATTGCCCCCCACTGTCTGATAAACAGTGGGGGGCAGTTTTTTATGCGCCCGGCATTGTTTTCTGTTAGGATACCAATTATCATGCAATCCACGGATAACATCAATGGATTGCAGCCTGTCGATAAAGGCCTTTTTCTGGTGCCGGCCGCCCCCTGCACAATGCTAACAACTTAGAGAAAACAAAACCTGCGGGTGCAGGGCGGTCACCGCCCTGCTTCGCTTTAAGCGACCAGCGGCGCTCGCAAGCTCGCTGGCTGTCTGCTTATGCCGAGGGAGGTTTAGGAGGGGCGAGCAGCCCCTCCTGAGTCGGCGCAAGCCGACAAAAAGCTTAAGTTGTTGGCATTGGCCCCCTGCACCCCTTTGCGCCGTCACGAATGCACGGAGCACACCTCCGGCTTCTGCGAAAGAACGTCTCTGCCGCTTTCTCTCGTAAAAATGCACTTGTAGGCAACCGTATTCAGCAGAAGTGCGCCAATCCATGCACATGCCTCAGCATAGGCCGTTGCACGGAATCCGATCTGGCCGATGAACAGCGAAATCGTCCCGATGCGGAGCACCATCTCCAGAATGCCGGAGAGCATCGGCACCAGCGGAAAGCCCATGCCCTGCACGGCGCTGCGCACCACGAACAGCATGTCCACCGCAAACAGCATTACGCCGCAGATCGGCAGGAATTCCGCTGCATGCGCAATCTGCTCCCGGCCGCTGAGCAGCAAGGATGCCAGGAATTCCGGAAACAGCAGCATGGCCATACCGAGCACCGCATAGGAAATCCCGGCAATTGCAAGACACACCCGCAGCCCCTCGCTGATCCGGTCAAACCGCCTGGCACCGTAGTTCTGTCCGGTATAGGCGGACATGGAATACCCGGCTGTGCAGGCAGGCTGCATGAACATATTGATATACTTGCTGCACGCCGAATAGGCGGAAGTATAGGCAACACCAAGCCCGTTGACATAGTACTGCACCGTCATGCAGCCGATGGCTGTGATGGAATTCATCAGCGCCATCGGAATGCCGTTCTTCAGCAGCCGTGCATACAGCCGCACATCCGGCTTCGGCTCATCGCCCTGCTTCCTGAGCATGTCGATGCTGCTCAGCCGCTTCATGCAGACAAGACCAGAGACCACCTGCGAGGCAATCGTTGCCGCTGCCGCACCCCAGACACCGGTATGCAGTACCAGAATCATCAGGCAGTCGAGCAGAATGTTCAAAATGGAGGAAATCACAATCGCCGCAAGCGGTGTCTTGCTGTCACCGAGCGAACGCAGCACACCCGAACTCATATTATACAGAATCGTTGCAGCAAGTCCGCCGAACAGAATATAGCCATAGACAAGACTGTCCCCCAGGATGTCCGGGTCAGTCTGTAACAGCAGCAGCACCGGCTTGAGAAAAACAATGCTCACTACCGTCAGCACAGCCGTCAGGATCACCGCCAGACGGAGTATGGCAGAGAGCGTGCGGCGCAGCAGAACATCGTTCTTTTCTCCGAAGCTCTGTGCCACAAGCACCGCAAATCCGTTCGACAGCCCGATGGAAAAGCCGACAATCAGGAAGCACAGCGAGGACATATTCCCCACCGCCGCAAGGGCATTGTCACCGAGTCCTCTGCCGACAATCGCTGTATCTGCGAAGGAATAAAACTGCTGTAGCATGCCGGTCGCCAGCATCGGAAAGAAAAATTGCAGAATCACACAGCTTGCCTTGCCCTGTGTAAAATCAATCGTTCCGTTCATAGAAATCATCTCCGTTTCTGATTGTTGCCTTATTATATACCAACAGAGAATAATTATCTATCAAAACCATTGCTTTTTTATCAAAAATATGGTATCATTATAGTAGAACTATCACCGGGAGGGCTGCATATGAATACCAACCGAGAGCTGAACTACAGACTATTTGTCCAGATTGAGGAAAACTTCCAGCGAATGGAAATCGGAAGTGAGTTTGCAAGATACGATGACATCCGGAACGGCAATGTGGACAAGGTGCGTGAAAATTTTGAAGAAATCCGCCTGCATTACTACGACGGCAAGGGGACGCTCTCGGACAATCTTCTGCGCAATAATCAGTATCACTTCGCAATCGGCACCGGCATCATCGCCCGTATCTGCATTGACGGCGGCATGAAGCACAACATCGCCTACACGCTCAGCGACATCTACATCCGCCGGTGCGACAAATGCCGGGAGCCGCAGGAGTTGATTGAGCTGACCGGGGCGATGATGCTGGACTTTGCAGAGCGCATGGCGGAAATCCGCAAGGAAAACGGCGCCTCGCTTCATGTGCGGCGAACGATTGACTATATCTACCGCAACCTCGGCGGCAAGCTGACCTTACAGATGGCAGCAGCGCATGAGCACCTGCATCCGAGCTATCTCTCCAAGCTCTTTGCCAAAGAGATGCACATGCCGATCAAAGCCTATATCCTACAGGCGAAGATCAGCACGGCGCAGAACATCCTGACGTTCTCGGACTTCACCATTGCAGAGATTGCAGATTCCCTCGGCTTTTCGTCGCAAAGCGCCTTCACTGCCGCTTTCCGCAGGATCACAGGCACAACACCGTTCCAGTACCGCAGCCGCTATTCCGAGGAGCATCTGCTGTATCCGCCCGGTCAGACATCCCTGCCCGATGGCGTACAGCCGCCGCAGGACAGGTAATACACTTGTTATACAAATACTATAGCCCCCTCCCCGATGGGGAGGGGGCTGAGGGTACAATGCGAACAACTTAGCGAAATCAAAACTGCGGGTGCAGGGCGGTCACCGCCCTGCCGAGGGAGGTTTAGGAGGGGCGAGCAGCCCCTCCTAAGTCGGCGCAAGCCGACAAAAAAGCTTAAGTTGTTGGCATTGGTTTAGGAGGGACGATAAGCAGGCAGCCCAGCGGCGTCATTTCTATACAATCTGACGAAAAATCTGGCTACACATCTGCACCACCAGCTCTGTGCGGTGTTGCCTTTATGTCCTCAGCCCCAATGCCAGAAATCCCACAACCCGGAACTGCTCCGGCAGATCCAGCAGAGCCCGCACATTCTCCTCCGCAGAATGCCCCTCAGCATCCTCCCGCAGGCGCATCTGCACCCAGCAGCACCCCAGACCGAGTGCTTCTGCCTCCAGCATGATATAGGTCATCGCAATCGAGCTGTCCTCAATCCAGGTGTCAGACACCGAGCTGTCCGCCGCTGCAACAATGGCAGCTCCCGCCTGCTCCGTGAATGCTGCACCTGCCTGCTTGGCTCTGGAAAGTGCCGCAAGCTGAGAACGTTCCGTAATGAGAAAGAATCTGCATGGCCTGCGGTTGCGGCTTGTCGGCGCAAGAGCAGCCGCCTGCATCAGCATGTCAAGCTGTTCCTGCGGGATGGGCGCATCCGCAAACCGGCGGATGCTTTTGCGGGATTTCATGATTGTCAGCAAATCCATATGCAATTCCTCCTGATGTAGTTCAAGGATGACGGTATTGTCCATGCCGGTCTGACTTGCCGTACCGGATCGAGAATTTCGGACACCGGTGCAGGCAGCCAAGGCACATCGTGCATTGCTTCTTCACCCAGACGGGCTTACCGTCCTGTATCTGAATGGCATGAACCGGGCTGCCTTGCACAGAGTCC
>JAFXOO010000296.1 GCA_017528675.1 Oscillospiraceae bacterium
ATGATGCTTCGGCGGTTACCAAGCGCACGGCGGCAGGCATCGACCAGATCTGCCTTGTCGAATGCACCGATTTTGTGGCAGGGCGCAGTGTCACCTTTGACGAAGCAGGAATGCATGCATTTGAGCATCTGAAGAATGCAGAGGATTTCCAGATGGCACTCGATGTCGTGCGCTGCCGTGGTACGGGCATCCGCCCGGTTCCGGTGCGTATCAGCGAGGACGGAAAGTTCCGCATGATCGACTACGGCGAGCGCAGGGAAAGTGACCTCACGGCAAAGCCCGGTGAAATCAGCCGGCACAATATCATCACAGACGGTTCCGGAGATACGGCGCTTACCCGGCAGGAGCTCTGGGAGCGCAAGCTGCTCGATCTGTCACTGCGCAACAGCCTGCTGAATTTCCGGCCAGGCTCTGCAAATGTGCAGTTCATGACCTTTGACCTGTCACAGCTTGAGGACGAGCTGTCCAAGGGCGGTGACTTCCAGATCATGGCGGCGCCGACAGAGCTGCATGCGGTGCTGTCGGATAACAAGATCTTTGAGACAGAAAATAACAAGGACATCGTCACGCAGCTTGCGGAGACAGAGTTCAGATCGCACCGGCTGCGTGCCTTCATCAGAGATGCCGACCTGGAGCGCACGCTCAAGAAACTGCACCGGACGGCAAAAATCAGCCTGGAGGAAAACGGCGCCAATACGCTGTATCTCTCGCTCGGCTGCCTGCGCTGGTATGAGACGGACAAGAGCACACGTCCCCGCTATGCACCGCTGCTGCTGGTACCGGTCGATCTGGTGCGCAAGATTACGGATCGTTCCTACTCGCTGCGGGTACGGGGCGAGGATGTGCAGATGAATATTACGCTGCTCGAAATGCTGCGGCAGGATTTCGGCATCCTCATCAACGGGCTGAATCCGCCGCCAATGGATGAGAACGGCGTGGATCTGCCGCTGGTGTTCAATACTGTACGGCAGGCGGTCATGGCGAAAAAAGGCTGGGATGTCGAGGATCTTGCCTTCCTGGGACAGTTCTCGTTCAGCCAGTTCATCATGTGGAACGACATCCGCAACCGGAGTGAGGAGCTGCGGCAGAATCAGGTGGTTGCATCGCTGATTTCCGGAAAGCTAGAATGGGATCCGCAGGATATCTCCATCTCGCCGGCGGAGCTGGACGACAAGGTTGCTCCTTCGGATATGGCAGTGCCGGTCAGTGCTGACTCCTCGCAGCTTGCGGCGGTCTATGCCGCCTCGCAGGGGCAGAGCTTTGTGCTGCACGGCCCGCCCGGCACGGGCAAGTCCCAGACCATCACCAATATGATTGCGAATGCACTCTATAACGGGAAGTCTGTGCTGTTTGTGGCAGAGAAGATGGCGGCGCTTTCGGTGGTGCAGAAGCGGCTTGCCAAGATCGGGCTGGATCCGTTCTGCCTGGAGCTGCATTCCAATAAGGCACAGAAGCGTGCGGTGCTCAATCAGCTTGAGCAGACGCTTGCCATCGGGCATGTCAAGTCACCGGAGGATTACCAGCGGACAGCCGATGAGCTGAAGCGGCGCAGAACTGAGCTCGGTGAGATCATGACGGCGCTCCATGAGCCGCAGCCGATCGGTATGTCGCTCTATGATGCGATTACAGTGTACGAGACACTCAGCGAATATAAGGGCTGCATCACGCTCGATGCGGCATATCCGGAAAAGACCGCAGCCGAGGACTATCAGGCTGCGCAGGATCATCTTGCCCGCATCATTGCTGCGGGCAGGGAGCTGGGCGGCTACCGGACATCGCCGCTGAAGGCGTACTGCCGGGAACAGTATGACATCAACACCCGGGATCAGTTCAAGAAGGCAGCGGAGCAGCTCCGCAGTCTGCTGCCGGAGGCAAATGCTGCCTACCGGAAGCTTTTGCAGGAGCTACAGCTTGCAGTGCAGGGGGATTATGAAACCTATGCCGGACTGCTGACGGCGTTGCAGCATGCGCAGACGGGCGAATATCTCCCGTCACAGCTTGCGGCAGATGCGCCTGCTGCTGTGCGCCGGGGAGAGCTGGATGCGCTTCTGGAGGCGGGCAGAAATTACCGGTCTATGGAGGATGCTGTGCTGCAAAGGTTCGAGTGCACGGTGCTGGCGGTGGATGCTGCTGCGGCGAAGCTCGAATGGAATGAGAATGCGCAGAAGTGGTTCCTGCCGAAGCTGTTCGGCACCGGTAAGATTGTCAGGAAGCTACAGGCGCATGCAAAGGCGCCCGGTACGGTGACGAAGGAGAATTATGCAGGTGTCTGCGATGAGCTGATTGCCCTGGCGGAGCAGCGGCAGAAGCTCGTCGGCGCAGATGCCGTTCTCACGGCGGCGTTCGGTGCCTACTGGCAGGCGGACAAGAGCGATTTTAATCTGCTCGGACGCTGCTGCAAGGGAACAGATGCCATCCGGGAGATTCTCGGACGGCTTCAGGAGCCGGCGCTTTTCGAGGCATTGCAGCGGCCGATGCCGGCAGGCTTTACACAGGCATGGGCGGCATTTGAAAAGCTGCGCACGGCAATGGATGCGCTGGAGAAGAACTTCGGCATTGACTTTGCGGAGCTTTCGCAAGCGGAGGATTTCTTTGCGGCGGCAGAGCAGACAGCATCCGGGTGGATTTCCGGAAGCACGCTGCTGCGGGAACGCTCCATTCTCGAAGGGCTTCTCCGGGAGCTGTCCGGCAGGGGGCTGGATGCCGTTGTCAGCGCCTATCGCAGCGGCTTTGTGACCGAGGATACGATGATGGATGCCTACCGCTGTGAGGCGGCAAGGGTGACGATTGTTTCGGCAATGGCGAAGTATCCGGTGCTCAGCGGGTTCCAGGGCACGCAGTTCGAGGTGTCGCTCACGCAGTTTGCAGAGCTGAATGCGCAGTTTGAAAAGCTCACGGTACAGGAGCTTGTCTCCCGGCTGTCTGCCAAGATTCCGGTGGCGGCAGAGGGCATGAAGGGCTCCTCGGAGATCTCGGTTTTGCAGCGTGCCATCAAGAGCGGCGGCAGAATGCTCTCCA
>JAFXOO010000297.1 GCA_017528675.1 Oscillospiraceae bacterium
AGAACAGATGGAATCGGAACTTGCCGTTGTGGTAGCGCTTCTGCACGATGTTGCAGAAGATACACCAGTGACGTTTGATGAAATGCGGCGGCAGGGCATCCCTGATGAGGCAATCGCTGCACTGAAGCTGCTTTGTCATGATGATGCCACGCCATATGCGGACTACATCGATGGCATGCGGGAGACTCTGACAGCGCTTCAGGTGAAACGGGCAGATCTGCTCCATAATCTGGACAGTTCCCGGCTTCCCGAGGGGGCAGATCATTCCCGTCTGCGTTCAAAATATTTGCCGGCACTGGAGAAGGTGGAGACCTTTATTCGTGCATTTTCTGAAAAAAACAGGTAAAGTGAAACTTTTTTCAAAAAAGCTCTTTACAAATGAAAGCAAATGTGTTATAATATATATTGTTCCGTGTACTTGGACTGGGGGTTACGCCCGATAGGGAATTTGCCCGCCCCTCTCTATGTTACGGAGAATATGAATCAAAGAGGTGAAATGAACATGCTGCGTAAGGAAGAGAAGACGGCTGTCATCGAGAACAACCGTACCCACGAGACCGACACAGGTTCCCCTGAGGTACAGATCGCGATCCTGACCCGTCGCATCAACGATCTGACTGAGCACCTCAAGGTGCACAAGAACGATCACCACTCCAGAAGAGGTATGCTGAAGATGATCGGCCGCAGAAGAAACCTGCTGGCTTACCTGAAGAAGAAGGACATCAACAGATACCGTGCGATTATCGCTAAGCTGGGCATCCGTAAGTAAGGAAGTATGGAGAAGGCAGCGGGGCGACCCGTCTGCCTTTCTGTGCATTCAAAACCCAAAACGTCGGCAGCGGCTTTTTTGCATGTGCATGCGGGATGTAAGAGGTTAGAAGCAAGCAGTGAGCGCCCTCACTGTTTACTTCTAAGTTCTTACCTCTTCGTTCAGCTCACCACCACAAGGTGAAACGGCGGTGCAGGACTGTGCGGAAGCGCTGTCAGACACAAGGAGGAAAAATATGTTTGAAAATTACAGAAAGTTTGAAACGACCTATGCAGGCCGTCCGCTGATCGTTGAGACCGGTAAGACCTGCGAGCTCTCCAATGGTTCCTGCTGGGTACGTTACGGTGAAACTACCGTAATGGCAAATGTGACTGCAAGTGCAAAGCCGAGAGATGGCATTGACTTTTTCCCGCTGTCTGTGGATTATGAGGAGCGCCTGTATTCTGTTGGCCGCATTCCCGGCTCATTTACCAAGCGTGAGGGCAAGCCTACTGAGAAGGCAATCCTGACCTCCCGTATGGTAGACCGTCCGATCCGTCCGCTCTTCCCGAAGGATATGCGTAATGACGTTTCCGTTGTTATGACGGTTCTTTCTGTGGATCCGGATTGCTCTCCGGAGATTGCAGGCATGATCGCTACTTCCATTGCTATTTCCATCTCTGATATTCCGTGGAACGGCCCGATCGCTGGTATCAGTGTAGGTCTGGTAAACGGTGAAATCGTTCTCAACCCGACCAAGGAACAGAGAGCCAACAATGACCTGAACCTGACAGTAGCTGGTTCAGCACAGAAGATCGTCATGATCGAAGCAGGCGCCAATGAGGTTGATGAGAAGACCATGTTGCAGGCGATTCTGACCGGTCATGAGGAAATCAAGAAGATGGTTGCTTTCATCTCTGATATCCAGAAGCAGATTGGCAAGGATAAGTTTGCATTCGAGTCCCAGGAGATTCCGCACGAAATGTTCGATGCTGTTGAGGCACTCGTAGGCGAGAAGGTAAAGCTTGCTCTGGATACCAATGACAAGAATATCAGAGACGCCAGAATGAAGCCCATTACTGATGAGGTACATGAGGCATTTGATGAGCAGTACGGTGAGACTGGTCCGGCAAAGCTGGATGAGTGTCTGTACAAGCTCCAGAAGAAGATTGTCCGTAACTGGCTCTACAATGGCAAGCGTGTAGACGGCAGAGGCATCGACGAGATTCGTCCGCTTGCTGCTGAAGTTGGGCTCTTACCGAGAGTACATGGTTCCGGTCTGTTTACCAGAGGCCAGACACAGGTTATGACCATCGCAACACTTGGCCCGATCAGTGATGCACAGAAGATTGATGGCCTTGATGAAGAAACTTCAAAGCGTTATATGCATCAGTACAATTTCCCGTCCTACTCCGTTGGTGAGACAAAGCCTTCGAGAGGCCCTGGAAGACGTGAGATCGGTCACGGTGCGCTTGCTGAAAAGGCTCTTGTTCCGGTACTGCCTTCTGTGGAGGAGTTCCCGTATGCAATGCGCCTTGTATCTGAAGTGCTCAGCTCCAACGGTTCCACTTCTCAGGGTTCTATCTGCGGCTCTACACTGGCTCTGATGGATGCCGGTGTGCCGATCAAGGCACCGGTAGCTGGTATCTCCTGCGGTCTGATTACATTCCCTGATTCGGATGATTTCATGACCATGGTGGATATTCAGGGACTTGAGGATTTTTACGGCGATATGGACTTCAAGGTAGGCGGTACGCATAAGGGTATCACTGCCATTCAGGTAGACATCAAGGTTGACGGTCTTACACCTGCCATTATTGAGCAGGCGTTTGAGAAGACCCGCAAGGCTCGTCTGTATATCCTCGATGAGATCATGCTGAAGGCTATTCCGGAGCCTCGTGCGACTGTCAACGCCTATGCACCCAAGATGCTTCAGACCAAGGTGCCGGTTGACAAGATCCGTGAAGTGATCGGTCAGGGCGGTAAGGTAATCCAGAAGATCTGCGCTGAGTGTGATGTCAAGATTGATATCAACGAAGAAGGCGGCGTATTCGTCAGTGGTGTGGATCTGGATAATGCCAAGAAGGCAATCCAGATCATCGAGACCATTGCAAATGATCCCGAAGTGGGCGCTATTTATAAGGGTAAGGTTGTTCGTCTGATGAACTTTGGTGCTTTCGTTGAGATTGCGCCGGGTAAGGACGGTCTGGTGCATATCTCCCAGCTCGACAATCACAGAGTTGAACGTGTTGAGGATGTCGTTGAGATTGGTGATGAAATCGTTGTCAAGGTGATTGAAATTGACAAGCAGGGCAGAATCAATCTCTCCCGCAAGGAAGCACTGGCAGACATTGCTGCAAAAAAGCGTAATCAGTAATTCAAATAAGGGATCGGTCAGCCACCGGTCCCTTGTTTTCAGAAAAGCTGCTCCCAATTGCATTATACCCTTTGATCTGCTATATAATAGCGGTATCCTATTGAGAACGGAGACTTTCATATGATTTATAACAATGTACTCGATGCGATCGGCCATACCCCAATGATTCGTCTGAACCGCATGAATAAGCCTGGAAATGCACAGGTGCTTGTCAAATTTGAGGGACTGAATGTCGGCGGCTCCATCAAAACACGCACAGCCTATAATATGATTCTCAATGCTGAGAAAGAGGGACGTATCACAAAGGATACGATCATTGTGGAACCGACAGGCGGCAATCAGGGAATTGGTCTTGCGTTGGTTGGTGCTGTCAGAGGCTATAAGACCATTATTATCATGCCGGATTCTGTCAGTGAGGAGCGCCGCAAGCTCGTAGAACACTATGGTGCAAAGGTTATTCTGATTCACGATGACGGTGATATCGGAAAATGCATCCAGAAGTGTCTGGATACCGCTTTAGAAATGGCTGCCAATGATTCACATGTCTTTGTTCCGCAGCAGTTTGAAAACGTCAATAATACCTATGCGCACAAGTATTTTACAGCACTGGAGATTCTGGAGCAGACAGCTTGCCGGATTGACGGTTTCTGTTCTGGTATCGGCACTGGCGGAACTATCACAGGCATTGGTGAGACGCTGAAATCCCAGAATCCGGATATGGAGATCTGGGCTGTAGAACCGGAGCATGCAGCGATTCTGGCCGGTGGTACAATCGGTACCCATCTGCAAATGGGTATTGGAGACGGTATTATTCCTTCGATTCTGAACCAGCAGATTTATGATCATATTCACATCGTGACAGATGAAGAAGCGATCAATACCGCTAAGCAGCTTGCATCTCTTGAGGGAATTATGTGCGGTATTTCGAGTGGCACGAATGTAGCGGCTGCGCTGAAACTGGCCGAGAAACTCGGAGCAGGGAAGACGGTCGTCACGATTCTTCCGGATACTGCTGAGCGATATTTCTCGACGCCACTGTTTGAAGATTAAAGACCGTAGTTATCACTAAGCTTTTATCGGCTTGC
>JAFXOO010000298.1 GCA_017528675.1 Oscillospiraceae bacterium
AGTGGGTCAGAGTCTATTTTGAGGAGAATGCTTCGCCGGAGACCAATGCGGTCATCGGCATTTCAGGCGGTAAGGACAGTTCCATTGCTGCTGCCGTCTGTGTGAAGGCACTCGGCAAGGACAGAGTGATCGGCGTACTCATGCCGCAGGGGGAGCAGGCCGATATTGATTGCAGCCGGCTCCTGGTGGATACCCTCGGCATCCGGAGCTATACCATTAACATCGGGGAAACCGTCAGCACCTTCATGGGCGAGCTCAGCAAGCATATTGAGCCCAGCAACCAGGCCATTATCAATACGCCCGCACGCATCCGCATGACAACGCTCTATGCGGTGGCAGCGTGTGTCGGCGGCCGTGTGGTCAACACCTGCAATCTCTCGGAGGACTGGGTTGGCTATTCGACAAAATTCGGTGACGCTGCCGGTGATTTCTCGCCGCTGTCTGATCTGACGGTGACGGAGGTGCTGCAAATCGGTGAACTGCTCGGTCTGCCGGACAAGCTCGTCCACAAGGTGCCGATTGACGGTCTGTGCGGCAAGACGGATGAAGAAAACCTCGGCTTTACCTATGCAGAGCTGGATACCTATATCCGTGGGCTGACAGATCTCTCCGACAAGCCGGAGCTCAAGGAAAAGATTGACCGCATGCACCGGAACAATCTGCACAAGCTCAGGCTGATGCCGAAGTTTGAGCTGTAAGAGAACCCACTGTTCTGGCTTTCCAAGGCCCTCTCCCGGACTGGGAGAGGGCTTTTCGTGTTATTGTTTCATCCGGCTGCGAAGCCGTGCTCTGTTCCTGCTGAGAATCGGAAAATGCCTATGTATAATTTGTACAGAATGCACAAATAATCTGAATGGTTTTCTACGGAGAAGCGGAGGAAGGGTGCGGAAATAGAATTGACATTTTCGACAAATCATGCTATAATTGTAACGTGAGATATTAGATATTCTAACACTCTGATCTTCCGACAAAGCATAAAAATTCCCCGATATCCCGCAAAAAGAAAACAATTTTAAGGTATGGAGGTTTATGATGCTGAAAGGACTATCGAAAGCAGAGGCTGAAGAAAGCCGGAAGAAATACGGGGATAATACCCTGACACAGATTCCGCCTGACCCGCTGTGGAAAAAGATTCTTGAGGGCTTTACTGACCCGATGATCATGATTCTGCTCGTTGCATTTGTCGTGCAGATCGTGCTTTTCATCCTGGACAAGACCGGCGTGGCCAATACGGATACCGAGTGGTATGAACCGCTGGGCGTTCTGATTGCAATCCTCATTGCAAACGGCGTTGCTGCATTCAGTGAGAACAAGCAGGAAGGCAAGGCTTCCGCACTGAAGGCTGAGGAAGAAGCCAAGGAGATGGCCAAGGTCATCCGTGACAATGAGCTGACCGAGATTCACGCAAGCGAGGTCGTTGTGGGCGATATCGTCTACTTGCAGGCCGGCGACAAGCTCCCTGCTGACGGCGAGATCGTCGAGGGCGAGCTCAAGGTCGATCAGGCTGCCCTCAACGGCGAAACCGAGGAAGCGGAAAAGCGTCCTGTCGGTGAAGGTGAGTCCTATGAGATCAAAGACCTGCTCAACAAGCACTACGCATACAGAGGTACCGTTGCCTGCGGCGGCGAGGCCTATATGGAAGTCAAGGTTGTCGGTGACAAGACCCTCTTTGGTGAGCTGGCTCTTGAAGTACAGGAGGATACCCGCCAGACACCGCTTCAGGTCAAGCTGGCAAAGCTGGCAAAGCAGATCTCGACCTTCGGCTATATCGGTGCCATCGCCATCATCGTCGGCGTTACCGCAAGCGCTGCCATCAAGGGTGAGCTTCCGACTGACGGTATCGGCTGGCTGAAGTTCCTGATGAATGCCATCACGGTTGCGGTTACAATCATCGTCTGTGCCGTTCCGGAAGGCCTTCCGATGCTCACATCCATCCTGCTCTCCTTCCAGAGCCTGAAGATGACCAAGGACAACGTTCTCGTCCGCAAGATCAACGGTCTCGAAACCGCCGGCAGCCTGAGCCTTCTGTTCAGCGATAAGACCGGTACCATCACCGAGGGCCGCCTCTCCGTGGTCGAGCTCGTGACCGGCAATGTCACCAAGTATGACGATTTTGACAAACTATGTCCCAAGCTGCAGCTTGATGTTGTCACCGGTATCGGTCTGAACAACAGTGCCCAGGCAAGCAGCGGACATGTTATCGGCGGTAACAGTACCGACCGTGCCCTGATGACCTTCCTGATCGACTCCAAGGCCGACGGACAGATGAACAAGGACGAGGTCAGAGAGTTCAATGCCTTCAACTCCACCAAGAAGATGTCCAGCGTGACGATCTGCCGTGATGACCAGTTCATCACCTATATCAAGGGTGCGCCTGAGCGCATCGTGGAGAGATGCACACACTATATCGACGAAAACGGCAATACCAAGCCGCTGACGGAGAAGGGCTATCTCATGCAGTACATCGACGAGCAGGCTGCCCGCTCGATGCGTCTGCTCGGCGTTGCCAAGAAGGACGGCGAGGGCGATGAGGGCGATCTGACGCTTGTATGCGTGCTCTGCATTAGAGACAACGTCCGCAAGGAAGCTGTCGATGCCATCCGTGAGGTACAGGAGGCTGGCATCCAGGTCGTTATGGTTACCGGTGACCGCAAGGAGACCGCTGTTGCCATCGCAAAGGATGCAGGTCTGCTGCGTGAGACATCTGACATTGCACTCACCTCTCAGGAGATGGGCGAGCTCACCGATGATGAGCTGAAGGCAAAGCTCCCGAATCTGCGTGTTGTTGCAAGAGCACTCCCGACCGACAAGAGCCGTCTGGTGCGCTGCGCACAGGAGCTTGACTATGTTGTCGGCATGACCGGTGACGGTGTCAACGACTCCCCTGCCCTGAAGAAGGCCGATGTCGGCTTTGCAATGGGCAGCGGTACCGAGGTTGCCAAGGAGGCCGGCGATATCACCATCCTCGACGACAACTTCTCCTCCATCGCAAAGGCGATTCTCTATGGACGTACCATGTTCAAGGGCATCCGCAAGTTCCTCATCTTCCAGCTCACGGTCAACGTAGCTGCCGTACTCACCTGCTTCATCGGTTCGCTCCTCGGTGACAACGGCGAGCAGATGATGACCGTTGTACAGCTCCTGCTCGTCAACCTTGCAATGGATACGCTCGCAGCAATTGCATTCGGTTCCGAGCCTGCTCTGAAGGAGTATATGAAGGACAAGCCCATTCCGAGACAGGCAAGCATCGTCAGCAAGCCGATGTTCATCCAGTTTGTCATCTCCGGTCTGTATATCACGGCAGCCTGCCTGTGCATCCGGTTCGTTCCGGCATTCAACGAGATGTTCGGCGGCGGTCACGACAACGAGTACCTGCGTTCTGCACTGTTTGCCACCTTCATGATGGCCATTACCTGGAACGGCTTCAACGCCAGAACAGAGCATGTCAATGTCTTTGAGCAGCTCGGCAGAAACAGGAATTTCCTGCTCGTTATGGGCGCACTCCTGGCTGTTCAGTTCATCTTCGTACAGTTCGGCGGAAAGGCGCTCAGCGTAGAGCCCCTGAACGTGCAGACCTGGCTGATCTGCTTAGGGCTTGCATTCCTGATCATCCCGATCGACATCATCCGCAAGTGCATCACCAAGGCAGTTTCCAAGTAAATAGCAGACATTCGTCTGTTATATAAAACCAATTTCTATTTTAGGAGGTAATTACCATGGCAGTAAGTTTATCAAAGGGTCAGAAGGTTGATCTGACAAAGGGCAGAGCTGGTCTGAGCAAGCTGATCGTAGGTCTCGGCTGGGACACCAACAAGTACGACGGCGGCTTTGATTTCGACCTCGATGCTTCCGCATTCCTCTGCGGCGAGAACGGCAAGGTTTCTTCTGATGCCGACTTCATCTTCTACAGCAACACCAAGCACAGCTCCGGCTCCGTTGAGCACTCCGGCGACAACACCAACGGCGGTGCAGAGGGCGATGATGAGGTCATCAAGGTTGACCTGAGCCTTGTTCCGGCGAATGTCAGCAAGATCGCTTTCACAGTCACCATCTATGAAGCTGACGAGCGCCGCCAGAACTTCGGCCAGGTAAGCAACGCTTATATCCACGTTATGGATGAGGCTACCGGCGAGGAGCTCATCCGCTATGACCTCGGCGAGGACTTCTCCATCGAGACAGCCATCGTTGTAGGCGAGCTCTACAGAAACAACGGCGAGTGGAAGTTCAACGCCATCGGCAGCGGCTTCCAGGGCGGTCTGTACGCACTCTGCCAGAACTTCGGCGTTAACGTCTGAGTCCATTAAAGCCTGCTAAGGAGGCGTTCTATGTCAGTCAGTCTGCAAAAAGGACAGAAAGTTGAACTGAAAAAGGAATCCGGCGGCGCACTGACCAGTGTCATGGTCGGCCTTGGCTGGGATGAAGCACAGCCCGCAAGCGGCGGCTTCTTCAAAAGCCTGTTCAACTCCACCGAGGAGATCGACTGCGATGCATCCGCCATCATCTGTCAGAACGGCAAACTTGTGAGCAATGCAGATCTCGTGTACTTCGGTAATCTGAAGCACAGGAGCGGCTGCGTGACACACATGGGCGATAATCTGACCGGAAACGGTGAGGGTGATGATGAACAGATTCTTGTGAATCTTCAGCAGCTTCCTCCGGAATACGACAAGATCGTGTTCGTGGTCAACATCTTTGAATGCACATCCCGTCATCAGCATTTCGGCATGATCCGGAACTGTTTCATCCGCATCTGCGATGACAAGGGCAAGGAAATGTGCAGATACAATCTGTCCGAAAACTATGACAACATGACAGCAATGATCTTCGGTGAGCTGTACCGTCACAACGGTGCCTGGAAGTTCAATGCAATCGGTCAGGGAACCTCGGACACCGGTATCCGGGTGCTGGCCGAGAGATTCAAGTAGTTTCACAAAGCACTAAAATGCAGCAGAGCGGAAGTTGATCTTTAGATTTCTGCTCTGCTGTTTTTAGGGCAATAGCGCACAAGCAGCGCCAGTGCCGGCGCTTTTTGTGCGATAGTGTCCAGAAAATCCAGGATGGGAGGTATGGAATGTGAACATGCAGCGGGGCTATCGGGCAAAGCTCGATGACTATCTCGATACCAGTCTGCCGCTTCAGGTACGCATCCGGACGCAGGGCGGAGCGGTCTATGACACGGCGTGCTTCTGCGTGGACGCCGACGAAATGCTCTCGGATGACCGGTACATGATCTTTTATAACCAGCTTGCCTCGCCGGCCGGTGAGATCACACTGACCAACCAGGGCGATGTCTCGCTTTACAGCGTACAGCTCAAACAGCTCCCTGCGTTCATCCACAAGCTCGTGTTTACCGTCAGCATTGACGGTAATGGGCGCATGGGACAGATTCGCTCCCACACGGTCGAGATTTTACAGAACGGCGCTTCTGTTTTACAGATGGAGATGACCGGCAGGGATTTTCTGAACGAGCGTGCAATCATCAGCCTGGAAATCTATCAGAAATCCGTGTGGCGTGTCAATGCCGTGGCTCGTGGCTATAACGGCGGATTGTCCGATCTGCTTGCCCATTTCGGCGGCGAAGAAGCGGATGATTCTGTACCCGCACCGCAGCCTGCCCCCGCACCGCAGCCAGCTCCTGAACCGGTGCAGGACACGCCACGACTCCGGCAGGCATTATCGGAAGCTGGCAGCAGGCAGGGTCTGGAGGGATGTGTCAGGGAATTCACCGACAGGCTTTCCGTGCTGAGCGAGCGCAACCATATTGCCCTTGGCGCAACGGCAGCAAGGGTCGTGGCTGCACTCGATTACAGCAGCTCCATGCGGCCGCTGTATGAGAACGGCACGATGCAGAACCTCATCAACCGGCTTGTTCCGCTTGGTCTGAATTTTGACGACAACGGCCTGATCGAACTGTTTCTGTTCCAGAATGATTTCCGCAGGCTGCCGGAGCTGACGGCGGAGAATTACGAAAACTATGTCAGCGAAGTGATCGGGCAGTCCGGCTATCCCATGGGCGGCACCTGCTATGCGCCGGTATTGCAGGCCATCACGGAGGGCAGTGCCATACGGACGGGCACCGCCTATGGCTTCGGCGGGTCGAAGGTCATTGCGCCGCCCATCGTGGGGGCTGACCGGCCGACCCTTGTGCTGTTCATCACAGACGGCGAAAACGAGGACCGTACACGTTCCGATCAGGTTATCCGGCGCTCGGCGGAGCTGAATGTGTTTATTCAGTTCATCGGCATCGGGGACCGGCTGTTCTCCTATTTGCAGGAGGTCGATGAGCTTCCCGGACGGCGCTGTGATAATACGGGATTTTCCCGGATATCGGATCCGGCTGCGGTCAGCGACAGCGTTTTTTATGACAGTGTCCTGTCACAGTTCGCCTACTGGCTGCAAGGAAGGCTGTAACAGCTCAGCTTCTTTGCTGTCCGTAATCAAATCATTTAAAACGAGGTGCTTTATGGTAAGAATCTGGATGAACCATTGGTTCAGTACGGCGTACAACATCATTGAAATGCTCCGGCAGGACGAGCCGGACTTCTATGTCATCGGCACAAACGAATCACCCTATGCAGGCTATCGTGTAAAATGCGATGAATTCTATACGGAGCCTTCGCTGAGTGAGGAGGACTACGTCCGCTTTGCACTGGATTTCTGCAAGACACATGAGATCAACGTCTTCATGCCCCGCCGCCGGCTCATGGCTATCAGCCGTCATAAGGCGGAGTTCGAGGCGCTCGGCGTGAAGGTCATGATCGACGACTATGCGCTGGTCGAGCTGCTCAACTGCAAAACACGGGCTTATCAGGCGCTTGCCGACAGCGGACTGCCCATTCCGGAGTATGAAATTGTGACCAATGCGGCTGCGTTCCGGGCGGCTTATGAGCGGCTGTCTGCGAGCTATCAGCAAGTCTGCTTCAAATTTGAGCGGGACGAGGGCGGCAAGAGCTACCGGCTGATCGACAACACCCGCAAGGGCTATACCGCACTGTTCAAGAAGCAGAGCACCCGCATGACATTTGAGGATGCCTATGCGGCATTGCAGGAGGTTGAGAGCTTCCCGCCGATGATTCTGATGCCCTATCTGCCGGATGATGAGATCAGCGCCGACTGCCTGAACACAGCCAGCGGCCTGATCGTACTGCCCCGTATCAAGAACCCGACCCGTGTC
>JAFXOO010000299.1 GCA_017528675.1 Oscillospiraceae bacterium
CAGCATAGGGGATTTCGCCGTCTGCGGACGGCGACCAGGGCTTTCAGCCCTGGACCTGACCAGCTTTTTGAAAAAAGCTGGACCAAAAACTTTTGAGTTCGCTCCACGCTTTCATGAATGGTTTTTTGACAGGCTGAAAGCCCCTGCATATTGCAGGGGCTTTGTCTGTTATCAGTCGATAATCAGGGACTTGCCGGTCATCTCGGCAGGCTGCGGGAGTTCCAGGAGCTTGAGCATCGTGGGGGCAAGATCTGCCAGCACGCCGCCTTCACGCAGCTTCACATCACCTGCACCGACAACAATCACCGGCACCGGATTGGTGGTGTGTGCAGTGAACGGAGAACCGTCCGGCTCCATCATCTTGTCAGCATTGCCGTGGTCAGCAGTGATGATCGCTGCACCGCCCTTGGCGAGAATCTTCTCCACCATGCGGCCAACGCACTCATCCACTGCCTCGACAGCCTGTACGGCCGCATCAAAGACACCCGTATGGCCGACCATGTCGCAGTTGGCATAGTTCAGGATGATGACATCGTACTTGTCGGAATCAATTGCCTCGCAGACAGCGTCGCATACCTCGTAAGCGCTCATTTCCGGCTTCATATCGAAGGTCTCGACATCCGGGGACTTGATGAGGATTCTGTCCTCGCCCTCGAAGGTCTTTTCCTCGCCGCCGTTGAAGAAGAACGTTACATGCGCATACTTCTGGGTCTCGGCAATTCTGAGCTGGGTCTTGCCGCACTTGGCAAGATACTCGCCCATCGTCATGGTCAGCTCCTCCGGCGGGAAGGCAACCTCGACATTCGGCATGGTGGCGTCGTACTGTGCCATGCAGACAAAATGTACCGGGAAGCGGCCGTTTCTGCGCTCGAAGCCTGTGAAGGCATCATCCACGAAGGCACGGGTGATCTGGCGGGCACGGTCAGGACGGAAGTTCGCAAATATTACGGAATCGCCTGCCTTGATCGGCTCGGAGCCTGCGATCACGGTCGGGAGCATGAACTCATCCGTGACTTCATTGGCATAGCTGTTCTTGATGGCCTGTACCGGATCGGTCTCCTGTACGCCCTCGCCGTATACCAGCGCTGCATAGGCCTTTTCCACACGATCCCAGGCATTGTCTCTGTCCATCGCATAGAATCTGCCGGAGATCACGCCGATCTTGCCGACACCGATCTCATTCAGCTTGGCGACAGCCTCCTCCATGTACTCTGCAGCAGAGGACGGAGGAACGTCACGGCCGTCGAGGAAGGCATGGATATAGACCTTCTCCAGGCCGAAGCGCTTTGCCATCTCGACAATGCCGAAGATGTGGGTCATGTGGGAATGCACGCCGCCCGGAGACAGAAGACCCATGATGTGCAGGGCGCTGTTGTTTGCCTTGGCGTTCTCCATGGAGTGAACGAGCGCCGGATTCTCGAAGAAATCGCCGTCCTGGATGGACTTGGTGATCTTCACGAGCTGCTGGTACACAATTCTGCCGGCACCGATATTGGTGTGGCCGACCTCGGAGTTGCCCATCTGACCGTCCGGCAGACCGACATCCAGACCGGATGCACCGATGATGGTGTTCGGTCCCTGCATGTATTTATCCAGATTCGGCTTCTTTGCGGCCATAATCGCATTGCCGTAAGCATCCGGATTGTAGCCATAGCCGTCCATAATGATAAGTGCTACGGGTTTCTTTGCCATAAATCTCTACCTTTCCAAAAATCATTCATGTCCAGTACATGACCAGACCTGTCTTGTCATTCAGTACCATTCCCTCATCCTGAGAATCCCGGATCGAAGCGGGTTCCTTTTCCGCCAGCTTTGCGGGGGTCTGATAAGCGAAGTTGTAAGGCATAGTTTCTCCTACGTCATCACCCGGAACTGCATCGTTCCGTAATCCAGCACGACCGCCTTCGGGTAATAATCACGCATGTAATAGACGACCGCCTTCTCAAAGACCGGCTCGTTATCGCTGACGTTCATATGCATCTGCCCTGCAAGCCAGCGCAGGTCACGCTCCTCGGCACCTCTGGCATAGCCCTGCCGGTCGTAGTAGACGGCATAGGCATCGAGCGTTTCCTTGTCGGTCGTGAAGCACAGCCATGATGTCGCATGATAATCCTGCGCAATCATAGAGCCCTGGGTGCGGAAGCTGTAATCCTCGCAGACTTCCGGCAGCTTCTCCGGGAGAATCCGCTCATAATAGGCGGCGTTGGTGCCGTAAACGCCACGGGTGTAGTCCAGCCGTTTGAGCGGATACAGGAGCTTTACCCTGTCACAGCTCATCAGAAGCGCCGTCGGCATGTAAAATGCCACGGTCAGACAGATCACGACTGCCCGGAGCACATGCAGCAGCGTCTTCAGGTTTTCCTCGTGTTTGAGGAGCTTATGCACCACGCCGAAAATGAGATTCCCGGCAAGTGCGATCAGAAACAGCGCACCGGTGAGCGCCGGTGTATACATCAGTGCAAATATCCACACGGGCAATACCACATGAAGTACAAGCACGATGCTGTTCACCAGCTCCCATCCGGAGCGCTTCTGTTCTGTCTTAGCCCTCGACCGCAGCCTGAACAATGGTATTGAAGTCCGGAGCCTTCAGCGATGCACCGCCGATGAGGCCGCCGTCAATGTCAGGTTTTGCCAGCAGCTCTGCCGCATTACCGGCATTCATGGAGCCGCCGTACTGAATCGTCACAGCATCAGCAGTTGCCTGATCGTAGAGCTTTGCGAGCTGCGCACGGATGAAGGCGCAGACTTCCTGTGCCTGATCCGGTGTTGCAGTCAGGCCGGTGCCGATTGCCCATACAGGCTCATAAGCGATAACGACCTTCTTGACATCCTCCTTGGAAACCTCCCACAGGTCAAGCTTGATCTGGCGGGCAATCACTTCCTCGGTGATGTTGCACTCACGCTCCCACTTCAGCTCACCGACGCATACAATCGGCTTGAGGCCTGCTGCCAGAGCTGCTGCGGTTCTCTTGTTGACAGTCTCGTCGGTCTCACCGAAGTACTGTCTTCTCTCGGAGTGGCCGATGACAACATACTCCACGCCGACCTCAACGAGCATATCTGCGGAGATTTCGCCGGTGAAAGCACCGCTCTTGGCGAAGTGTACATTCTCAGCACCGACCTTGATGTTGCTGCCTGCGGTAGCCGCAACAGCGGTCTCCAGATTGGTGAACGGTACACAGGTGATGACCTCTACCTTACCCTCAGCATTGGCTACGAGCGGCTTGATGGCCTCGATGAGCTCCTTGGCCTCAGGACGGGTCTTGTTCATTTTCCAGTTGCCGGCGATGATCGCCTTTCTGACTGCTTTATTCATGATTGATTACTCCTTTATTTCAGTTCAGACGGACAGTGCTTCCTCGTCATCGTCATGATTGGTGACGGTGTAGTCGCAGTTCTTCTTTTTCCGGAGCACAGGCTTCTGGGATTTCTGCGGCTGCCTGGGCTTCTTTCCCGGCTTCTCCTCGCCCTCCTCCGTGTGGAGGTCGTTGTTGCTCAGGATATTGATGCCGTTCTTTACCGGAGACAGCACCAGACCGATGGCAACACCCGCCAGGAAGCCAATGGTTGCCGAGATGCAGATCGGGCCGACCTGGCTCTCCCTGACCTTTTCAGCTACGGCTGCGGGCACTTCCCTGATTCTTTCAGCGATGCTGCCCTTGGTTCTGTCAGCAAGATCCAGCTCGAACGGGCCGAGCTTCAGCGGATCGAGATTGAGATTGAGTTTCATAATACTTCCTCCTTTCAGAGGTCAGAGACGAGAGGCGGATTCAAGCCCCTCCTCTCTGTATCTGACAAATGCCGCTTACTTATCAGCGATAACAGCTACGCCCGGAAGCACCTTACCCTCAAGGTACTCAAGGGATGCGCCGCCGCCGGTGGAGATGTGGCTCATCTTATCTGCAAAGCCGAGCTGCATTACGGCTGCTGCGGAATCGCCGCCGCCGATGATGGTGGTTGCATCGGTCTCTGCCAGAGCCTTTGCCACTGCGATGGTGCCCTGTGCGAGGGTCGGGTTCTCGAATACACCCATCGGGCCGTTCCAGACAACGGTCTTTGCGGTCTTTACAGCGTCAGCAAAGCGCTTCTGGGTCTCAGTACCGATATCCAGGCCCATCTTGTCAGCCGGGATGGCGTTGGAGGCAACGTTCTCAATGGCAATCGGCGCATCAATCGGATCCGGGAATGCGGCTGCAACAGCAGTATCTACCGGCAGGAGAATCTTCTTGCCGAGGGACTCAGCCTTGGCGAGCATTTCCTTGCAGTAGTCGATCTTCTCATCATCCACGAGGGAGGTACCGATGGAGCCGCCCTGTGCCTTGATGAAGGTGTAGGCCATACCGCCGCCGATGATGAGAGTATCGCACTTCTCCAGCAGGTTGGAGATAACGTTCAGCTTGTCAGCAACCTTTGCGCCGCCGAGGATGGCAACGAACGGACGAACCGGAACCTCTACGGCATTGCCGAGATACTGGATCTCCTTCTGCATCAGGTAACCAACAGCAGTCTCCTTGACGAACTTGGTCACGCCTGCGGTGGAAGCATGTGCTCTGTGTGCGGAACCGAAAGCATCCATCACGAATACCTGATCGTCCACGAGATCAGCGAGCTCCTTGGCGAACTCCTCGCCGTTCTTGGTCTCCTCTGCGCCACGGAAGCGGGTGTTCTGGAGTACAACGATATCGCCGTCAGCCATAGCTGCAACAGCAGCCTTGGCATTCTCACCGACTACAGTATCATCATCGGCGAAGGTCACCTTTGCGGAAACCAGCTCTGCGAGTCTGTCAGCAGCAGGCTTGAGGGAGAACTTCTCCTCCGGACCGTTCTTCGGCTTGCCCAGATGAGAGCACAGAACCACCTTTGCACCGCTTGCGGTGAGCTTGTTGATGGTGGGGAGTGCAGCCTGGATACGGTTATCATTGGTGATAACGCCATCCTTGAGCGGGACGTTGAAATCTACTCTGACGAGTACCTTCTTGCCCTTTACGTCGAGATCTTCTACTGTAACCTTGTTCAAACCTGCCATTGTTATGACATCCTTTCACAATAAATTCGGGCTGGTGCCCGTTCGGCCACGGCAAAGCCTGTCTGGCCGTACTTAATTATTATACACTATTTTGAAAGAAACTGCAAGGGGTTTTTTCTATTTTTTTGCAGCAGGGATTTATTTTCGTGTTTTCTATTGCCAAACAGCCGGGAATGTGGTATACTATGGTTAGCATTCTGAAAGGAGGCAATCCCTTGAATCTTCCGAATGACCCCGCAATCCTGCTGAGCTATATCAATACGCAGCTCCGGGATTTCTACCCCTCTTTCGAGGAATTCTGCAAGGCAAACGACTGTGATATGGAGTCCATCGCAGCAAAGCTGGCTATGATCGGCTACACCTATGATGCGGCACAGAACCGTTTCAGATAAGAAAGGACGACAGACAATGGACGAAACCAGAGAGACTGCCGCTGTACCGGAGCAGGAGGCTGCACCGAAGCTCAAGATCATCTGCCGGTTGCAGGAAGGCCGGTACTCCGAACAGCTTGTGGCAGAAGTGCCGGACGGCGCAGACGATGCCATGGCGCTGCTGCACGCATTTTCGCCGGAATCGCTCACCCGTAACCTGACAGAGGCCTGCGGTGACGGCTCGGTGGTCGTGTTCCGCACGGATACACGGCAGATGGAGGAATTCCGTGCGCTGCTCGATGCACACGCTGTTTCCGGGGTGTAAATTCCCGGAGAGCGATTGTTACACGCATTTACACGGCAGTCACAATCCTTGACAATTCTGTTAATTTTCACAAGATGCGCTTGACAAGTGAAGAAGTTTATGCTACACTTGTATACAGCAACAGGCCGCACCTGCGGCGGGCTGCAAATCTGTTTTAAGTAGGAGGGGTTTCCCGATGGAAATGAAAGAAATCCAGGACAAGCTGAGCAAGCTCGGTGACGACGTCATGTCCGGTGCTGAGAGTCTTGCGAAGGGAGCATTTGACGGCTCCAAGAGGGTGGCTGAGTTCATCCGGCTCAAGGGTGTCATCTCCCAGGCGGAAAGCCGTCTGAACGCCGCTTATATCGAGATCGGCAAAAAATATGACGAACTGTATGGGTTAAACGGCGCTCCCGAATTCGCAGAGCTGCTTGCGCAGGTGGCTGAGTCCCGTGCACAGATTGCCCGTGCAAGAGAAATGATGACTTCTGCCGGCAGTGCAGCTATGGTTTGCCGTGGATGCGGCGAGCCGATGCTGGAAGGCCAGCGTTTCTGCCCGCACTGCGGTATCAAGCAGACCGCAGATCCGGTTGAATAACAATCATTGCTTGGATAAGGGGTGATGTACAGACTGATACAACTGCAACAGTAACCAAAACGCCTGAAAACAAACGCCTGAAAAAACGCCCGACCGGATGCTGTCCCCGGCCGGGTCGTTTTTTAAGCTAATGCCGTTTCAATTGCGGATGCAGTGCTTTCAGCAAAGGGCTACGCCCCATTGCCGGGTTACCGGGTTACGGACTAAACAGGTATCTGATGCAATTCCTCTGCGCTTACTGCGCAGGGCTGTTCCGGGCTTCCGGAATGGTATCCCGGTGCAGACTGCGTTCGAGTGCCGCTTCAATCTGCCCTTCAAACAGGAATTTGGCACGGTTGAGCATCTGCATCAGATCCTCCGGGCTGAGCTTCCGGCGGCTCCGCAGCCAGCGCATCAGCGCCCCACAGATCGCCTCCTCATAGAACGCACACACCAGATCCAGATCTTCCTCCGGATAGGGCTTGTTCCCGATCGCACTGAGCAGAAGCGTGTGGATATGGGAGACAATATAGCCGGAAAACTGCTCATAGCCAATGGATTTATACAGATTCTGCCAGACACCCTTGTAGCCGGTGCACAGGCCAATGAAATTCAGGATTCTGGTCTCAAGGGGAAGCGGCTCATGAAAAATCGTCATCGCTTCCTCCTCGAAGAAGCCGGTCACAACCTCGTAGATGTCATGGAAATGATAGTAAAACGTGTTCCGTGTCACGTTGCAGCCTTCCGTGATTTCCCGGACAGAAATCCGGTTCAGGGGCTTCTTCTCCGCAAGCTGCAATGTGCAGTCTATGATCGCCTGTCTGGTTCCGTGTGCCATACCCGCCCTCCTTGTTTTGTCGCTATTCTTAAGGAAGCACTGAATAAAGCAGTAATACAGTGCTTCGAGGATAGGAAAAGGGCTTTGTGGAGCTGCGCCCCACACCCCCTGTACTGATGTATGAATCAATCAGCACTTCCAAAAATAATGAGAATCCGTCAGTACTACCATTATACCAGAAATTACCGGATAATGCAAGCGTTCGGCATTATTTTTTCCGGAAAGCCGCTATGAACCACATTCCCGAAAGGATGATATCACTATGAAACAAAAGCTTACCGCTATGCTCCTTCTTATGACTGCCGCACTGCTGTCTGCCTGTGCAGCGCAGCCGGCACCCGCACAGTCCGAAGCTCCCGCACAGTCCGGAACGTCCGCACAGGACAGCACAGCGCAGTCGGAGAATGCTGCGCCGGAATCGCCTGTTCTGAGCAACGAAACCGGCTTCCCCGACCTGATGCAGTTTGAGGCTGCCGCACTTGACGGCAGCAGATACAGCAATGCCGATCTTGCGTCAGCAGATGTGACCGTCATCAACCTCTGGGGCACCTTCTGCGGGCCGTGCATCTCGGAAATGCCGGAGATTGCGGCTTTCCAGCAGAAGCTCCCGGAAAATGTGCATCTCATCACCTGCTGTGTGGATGTCAGCGCCGCTGATGAAGCCGGCATCCGCACCGCCGAATCCATTCTGAATGAAGCCGGCTACACCGGCATCACGCTCGTCAGCCCGACCGGCGACCTGCTGACGCTCTGCAACCAGATGATGTATGTGCCCACCACGGTTTTTCTGGACAGCCAGGGACATCTGCTCGGTGAGGCAATCATCGGCGCCGGCAATGTGTCAGAGAATTATACGGCACACATCAATGCAGCCCTCCGGGCAATGGGCAAGGACGAGCTGGCATTTTAATGCCGTGGCCGTCCCTCATTTGTGCAGAACTGTCAAATCCCGTGCGTCCGCTTTGTGCATTCCTACGAATCTGACGAAGCTGCGGCGAAACTGTCAAGAATTCCCGTCCTGAAGTGTTTGGATAATAGAAATCCAGTCACAAAGGAGGAATCGCTATGTTCAGATACAGAATGTACGCCGCTATGACTGCGCTTGCCATGCTGCTGACCATGACCGCCTGCTCCGGCAGCAGGCAGGGAGAAACCAAACCGGCTGAACCGGCAGGTGCCACGCTGACCGTTCCCCTCTCGCATTCCTGCAAGGCGGTGCCGCTGACCGAAGATGCGGATTTCCGATACGGGACGTATCGTGCCTGCGGGGACAAGATCATCCTGACAGCCTACCCCGAGGGATACACGATGCTCGGACTGTATGACACAGTGACCGGGACACTGGTGAAAACCAGGCTCGATGCCAATACCGGGCAGGGCTACACGACCTTCGACGGATTTGACTGGCGGGACGGCAGGCTCACAGCACTTGTCCACCGTTGGAAAGAGGGCGAAAGCGGTATTACACAGCGGGAATTTCAGGTCTTTGACGAGAATCTGAACCGTATCGACACACGCCCTGTGACCATGGAGCTCGATGCAATGGAAAGTGTTCTGAGCTGGCGTGTGCTGTCTGACGGGACACAGGCGGTGCTGACGACAGACGGATTCTACCTGTATGACAAGCAGAACGGCAGGCGGCAGGTATCCGATGATTCGCTCGGTTCCATCGTTCTCTCACCGGACGAAACGGTCTGGCTCATCCCCAACAACGGCAAGCCGAAGCGCCTTGACCGGGATACGCTCACACTGGAGCCGCTGCAAATGGACGATCTGCCCAGGGCAGGTGATAACAACGGCGGCTATTATGACGGCTTCGGGGACTATGCGCTGCTCTGTACAGACCAGAAGGCGCTCTACGGGCTGAAGCCCGGAGCCGGCGGGAAGGAGGAGCTTGTGAACTTCACAGACTCCGATCTGGTGGATGCCTCCGGATTTGCGCCGCTGCCGGACGGGCGGCTGTTCTGCCAGACGTATGATTATCTGGCCTTTCATCCTGCGCCCCTGCTCCTCACACCACGCACGCAGGAGGAGATGGACAGCATCCGCACCGTGACGCTGGCTTCGTTGTATTTCGACCAGGAAACGCAAAGCCGCATTGCCCGCTTCAACCGCCAGGCGGACGGCTGCCGGCTCGTGCTCAAAAGCTATATTGATATGTCCGATCCGACGCAGGATTACAATGCGTGTATGCAGGCCTACCAGAATGATCTCCTGGCCGGGAATGTCCCGGATATCATGCTCATCGGGCAGGATTACCAGATGCTCTCCAACAAGGGGCTGTTCGAGGATATGCGCCCGTGGATGGAGCAGGACCCGGATTTCCATGAGGAGGACTACATGATGAATGTCCTCGAAGCATTCAGCTACAAGGGGCATTTAGAGCGCATTCCGTGGAAATTCTATGTGAGCACCAATTTTGCAAAAACGGAATTTGTCGGTGACAGAGCAAATCTCTCCGCAAGCGACCTGTTCGCACTTGATCTTCCGGAGGACATGTGCTATTTCTACAGCGGGCTTGGAAAATCCGAAGCATGCCGGGATCTTCTGATCGGTGCAGCGGGGAACTTCGTGGATTATGAGAACGGTTCATGCAGCTTTGACAGCGAGGAATTCGTCCGGATCCTGGAGCTTGCGGACACCATCCCGGCCGGCAAGCTGCCGGAGGGCGCTTACTGCTATCAGGAAAACAAAGTGCTGCTTGCTCCGACCAGTTTGTGGAGTCTGAGCAGCTTCCATGCAGAGCATGAGGTGATGTTCAGAAATGCGGACATCACCCTCTGCGGCATCGGCTGCGACGGAGGTGCGGTTGAACTGGCAAACGGAATCGCAGTCTCTGCACA
>JAFXOO010000300.1 GCA_017528675.1 Oscillospiraceae bacterium
CTCTTATGACCGCTTCCCTGCTGCTCGCATTCGGCCTGAGTGCTTGCAGCAGTGCCCCCGCCAACACAGTGCACACCGCAGATGACCTCAAGGACAAGACGATCGCCTGTCAGCTCGGTACCACCGGCTATATCTTCGCCGGCGACATCGAGGGTGCAACGGTGGAGGGCTATAACAAGGGCGCTGATGCCGTTCAGGCTCTGGTGCAGGGCAAGGCGGATGCTGTGATTATCGACAGCGAGCCGGCCAAGGTTTTTGTCTCCAGGAACGATTCCCTGACCATTCTTCCGGATCCCTTCGCTGTGGAGGAATACGCCATCGCCTACAAGAAGGACAACACCGAACTGGGTAAACAGATTGACGAGGCGCTGACGGCGCTTAAGGCTGACGGCACACTCGATGCCATTACCTCCCACTGGATTGGTGACGGGGCGGATTATGTCTCCTATACCCCCGATGACTCCGTTTCCCGTGACGGCAAGATCGTCATGGCGACCAACGCCGAGTTCCCGCCCTACGAGAGCAAGGACGGCGACAGAATCGTTGGCATTGATGCCGATATGATGCAGGCTGTCTGTGACAAGCTCGGCAAGGAGCTCGTCATTGAGGACATGGCATTCGATTCCATCATTGCCGCAGTGGACTCCGGAAAAGCAGACGTCGGCGTTGCCGGTATGACCGTGACGGAGGAGCGTAAGCAGAATGTCTCCTTCTCCCAGGGCTATGCCACCACAACACAGGTTATCATCGTCCGCAAGGATTGATGCCGCACAGGAAAGGAAGCGCCGTTCAGCGTAGCGGCGCTTTTCCACACTACACCAGAAGGAGAACACTATGGATTTTCTCGACCGCTTCGTCCGGAAACTGCATGAGACATTTATTGAGGGCGACCGCTGGCACTATCTCACCGACGGACTGAAAACGACGCTGATTGTGACCTTTTTTGCCGCCCTGCTCGGCATTGTGCTGGGCTTTCTGCTTGCCATCGTGCGTTCCACCCACGACAAAACCGGCAAGCTCCGCATTCTCAATGCCTTTGCCAGGCTCTACCTTACCGTCATCCGTGGCACGCCTGTTGTTGTACAGCTTCTGATTATCTACTTCGTCATCTTTGCCTCGGTCAATATTCCGAAAACAGTCGTGGCAATCATGGCATTCGGGCTCAATTCCGGCGCTTATGTGGCAGAAATCGTCCGTTCCGGCATCATGTCGATTGACGGCGGTCAGTTTGAGGCAGGCGCAAGCCTCGGCATGAATTATCCCAAGACCATGCTCTACATCATCCTGCCGCAGGCCCTGCGGAATATCCTGCCGGCACTTGCCAACGAGTTCATTGTGCTGCTGAAGGAGACCTCCGTTGCCGGCTACATTGCCCTGACCGATCTCACCAGAGGCGGCGACATTATCCGAAGCGCAACCTATGAGGCATTTTTGCCCCTGATTGCCGTGGCTGTGATTTATCTTGTCATGGTCGTGGTACTGACCAGACTGGTATCGCTGCTCGAAAGGAGGCTTGCAAAAAGTGATCGAGGTTGAGAAGCTGGAAAAGTCCTTCGGGGATCTGCACATTCTCAAGGGCATCAGCACTGTGATAAACAAAGGCGAAAAGGTTGTCATC
>JAFXOO010000301.1 GCA_017528675.1 Oscillospiraceae bacterium
CGGCAAGTCCGAACCGGAGCCGGAACCCGAACCGCTGCACGGACAGCTCATCCGGGAACTGAACATTCTGGACAAGGCACACCGCACCGGCTGGACGATCGAACAGAATTTGCAGACGGGTGATGCGGTTTTCAGCGACAGAGCGGTGAAGCTCACACAAGTCCCGAACGGTTACTGGGTGCCGAATGGATCCGGACTGCCTGCGATTCCAAGAAATTCTCCGGCGATCAGGCATCCTTCTCCGTGACCGAACCGGCGACCGTGTTCCTGGGCGTTGACAGCCGCCTTGCTGCACCGGAATGGCTTTCCGGCTGGACGAAAACAACGGACACCTTCACCGATAGCGGCGATCCGGTTGTGACCTATGAGATCTGGCGCAGAGATGTCGCACCAGAGGAAACAGTCACCATCGGTATGAACGGTAACAGCGGCACAGTCAATTTCCTTGCGGCAGTCAAGCCTTATGAAGCAGAGCCGGAGCGCATTGCAGGAGATGTTGATACCAACGGCAAATGCGATGTCCTGGATATCGTCATGCTTCAGAAATGGCTGCATTGCGCAGGAACGCTGACCAGCGCTGAAGCTGCTGACATGAATGCTGACGGCTGTGTGGATGTATTTGATCTGGCACTGCTCAAGCGGGCGCTCCTGCGCTGATTCCTTCTGACTTCTTCATACTACCTTTCTATCGCCAGCACCTCTCTTATGCGAGGTGCTGGTATTGGTATCACAGGGCAAAAAAATACCGGACTGCGCCAGATGCTGCGCTGTCCGGTCAAAATAGCTTCTAATCAAAAGGGGATTATGATAGAATGGGTATATGGACGCCATATGAAGCTGACTCCAGAAAATGTAAAATCGCATCTGTCCATTTCCTGCGTACTTCCTATCTTATTTTACCAGATGACCGGCTGATCCGCAATGCACTATCCGATCAAAAAGCTGACCTTTTCCATCATCCTTGACAGCGCACACCAAATCAGGTATAATAAAGAAAAGACATCACATGGGGGAAACCATATGGAACGACGAAAGCGCATTGCGCTCATCATGCCGGAGATCATTGACCCGTCTGATTATGAACTCATTCAGGGCGTTCACTCGCAGGCAAAGCAGTTCGGGCTGGATGTGGTCATTCTGACAGGCGTTTTCAATTCGCAGATTGAATTACAGCAGGATGACTATATCCATGCGCTCGAAAACATTTATACTCTGATCGGAAATGCGGAGGTAGACGGGATTCTCTTTGCTTCCGAACGATTCCGGAACCAGCCGCTGATCCGGCGCATCCGTGAGCATCTGGAAAAGCGCAGCATCCCAAGCCTTGCCCTTGGTGACAACGGCGGCACACTGCCAACACTGCATGCCAGACAGCGTGAGAGCATGTATCAGGTCACAAAGCACCTCATCGCTAATCACAGGTGTAAAAGCATCTGGTGCATCACCGGGACGCCCGACAGCAGAGCCTCTGCGGAACGCACCGCAGGCTTTCGGGATGCGATGGCAGAGGCAGGACTTCCCGTGCAGGAGAATCGCATTTTCTACGGAAATTTCTGGCGTGAGATTCCGGCACAGATCGGGCAGAAGATCGTATCCGGCGAACTGGAAAGCCCCGATGCTGTTGTCTGCGCCAGCGATGTGATGGCGCTTGCACTGATCGAAGCGTTGCAGGAGGGAGGCATCCGTGTGCCGGAGGACATTGCCGTGACAGGATACGACGGCGGATGGTTCTCCCTGTTTCGGGGGCTGACGACGGTCGCCGGACGAGATCAGCAGTTTGGTGCGGATGCTGTCTGCAAGCTTTGCGGCATGATGGGGATGAATGCGCCGGAATACTCTGACCGAAAGCAATCCCTGCGCATCCGGACAAGCTGCGGCTGTTCGGAACAAAAAACGGAATGGACGATCGGCTTTTCACTCGAACAGCAGTTTGAAAACAAGATCCTCCACATGATGCACAATCAGGAATTTCTGATCTCGAATCTGATCGAACGCTTTTCGGCTGTACATTCGCTGGAGGACTGGATCGTGCAGGCAGACAAGTCTGCGCATATCCTCTGTGGGGTGCAGGGGCTTGACCTGTGCCTGTGCAGCGACTGGATGATGGATTTTGACCATCCGGATGTCTTTCGGCAGCACAGCTTTTCAGATACGATGTTCCTCGCCCTTTCCAAGCGTCCCGGACAAAATGCAGATGACCAGTACAGCTTTCCGGTTCGGCAGATCACCCCTGCATTTGAAAAAACGCATGAACCGTTTCTGGCGGTGCTGACATCCCTGTCCCTCGGCACGCAGGTCATGGGCTATGTTGCTGCATATTATGAAAAAGTCGAGGATATTCAGCTTGACGAGTCCTATGTCAACTGGTGTGATGCAGCGGCGAACGGACTGAATTTCCTGCAAAAGCACCTTCATCGCCAAAATATGCAGGAACGAATCGCACACCTGTCACTCCGGAATCCTGCGACCGGATTTCTCAATCGCCGTGGACTTGCCGAGATCTTGCCGGACTACCTCGAAGCGCACCACAAAATAGACGGACAGA
>JAFXOO010000302.1 GCA_017528675.1 Oscillospiraceae bacterium
CTCTCGCTCTATGCGACCTACCAGCCCGCCGCAGCGCTTGTCCGTGCGAGGGGCTATGCCACGGAGCAGATTCCCGGTGTGATGAGCTGTTCGGCTGCGGCGGCAAGTCTTGGGGTCGCCCTTGCCTCCGGTGATGCCCCGCTGCAAATCCTGCCGTTCGGGTGTCCGGATTTTGAAGCCCGGCTACAGCTCCCCGGCGGGAAGGTCATCCTGAAGTGCGGCCCGCATCTTCCTGCACTCTGCCGCATTCTTGAGCGCAGCAATCTGCTGCACCGTGCATGCGCCGTGGAAAACTGCGGCATGCCGGAGGAGCGGCTTATCCCGGAATTACGTCCGGACATCGTCTGCGGCTATTTCACCGCCGTCATCATCACGCCGGAGGAACATCCCCATGTATCGCTATAACGGAACCGAAAAGCTGCGCTGCGGCTACACGACCGGCACCTGTGCCGCCGCCGCAGCAGGCGCCGCCGCCGTCAGCCTCCTGACCGGGAAAGCGCCGGAGAGCGTCACAGTCCGGCTTCCCGGCGGCGGAACGCTGCTGCTTCCCGTCAGCACGCCGCATTCGGATGCAGACAGCGCCGACTGCGGCATCGTGAAGGACAGCGGCGACGATCCCGATGTCACGAACGGCATCACCGTCCGGGCAAACGTCCGCCGCCAGAGCAGCGGCATCACCATCCTGGGCGGGGAGGGCATCGGCAAGGTGACCCGCCCCGGCCTTGACCAGCCGGTCGGGGCGTGGGCAATCAATTCCGTCCCCCGCCGCATGATTGCGGACATGCTCACCGAAACCGCAGAGCAGCTTGGCTATACAGGCGGCTTTCAGGTACGGATTTACGTCCCCGGCGGCGCTGCCCTTGCCGAAAAGACCTATAATCCGCACATGGGCATCCTCGGCGGCATCTCGATCATCGGTACGACCGGCATCGTCGAGCCCATGAGCACCAGGGCGCTCATCGAGACAATCCGCACGGAGGCATCCATGCGCCGTGCACAGGGCGAAACCACGCTTATCCTGACACTTGGCAACTACAGCGGGCAGTTTGTGCGCATGGCGCTCCCCATCGCAGAGGAACGCACCGTCACATGCAGCAATTATATCGGGGAAGCGCTTGACATCGGCATATCCCTCGGATTTGAGCGGGTTCTCCTCATCGGCCACGGCGGAAAGCTCGTCAAGCTCGGTGCCGGCATCATGAACACGCACTCCGCCCAGGCAGACGGCAGAATGGAGACACTTGTCACCTGCGGTCTGCTTGCGGGCGCCGATGTGCAGACGCTCCGCCGGATTCCGGACTGTGTGACCGTGGATGCCGCTATGGATATTCTCGAAGCCGCCGGCATGCTGGAGCAGACCATGGCGGTTCTCATGGAGCGGATTGCGTATCATCTGCAAAAGCGTGTGCGCAGCGCTGTCCCTGCCGGGGCGATTCTGTTCACCTTCCGGGAGGGGCGGATCTACAGGACTGCCGACGCTGACGCCATGCTGGAAAGGAGCTGACATGGCAGATTCCATCATGCTGCAAGGGACGATGTCCAATGCCGGCAAGAGCTTCCTCACCGCAGCACTCTGCCGGATTTTCCGCCAGGACGGCCACCGTCCTGCGCCGTTCAAGTCCCAGAATATGGCGCTGAATTCCTACATCACCACCGACGGTCTGGAGATGGGACGGGCGCAGGCAATGCAGGCGGAGGCAGCGGGCATCGAGCCGGATGTCCGGATGAATCCGGTACTCCTCAAGCCCACGACCGACACCGGCTCCCAGGTCATCGTAAACGGAAAAGTCCGTGGCGACATGCGTGCAGCGGCGTATTTCCGCCAGAAAAAGGCACTGCTTCCCGAAATTCTCGCCGCCTGCGAGAGCCTGTCCCGCTCGCATGACATTCTTGTAATCGAGGGCGCCGGCAGCCCCGTGGAGCTCAACCTCAAGGCGGATGACATCGTCAACATGGGGCTTGCCCTGCGCATCCAGGCGCCTGTCCTGCTCGTGGGCGACATTGACCGTGGCGGCATTTTTGCGCAGCTTCTCGGCACATTGCAGCTTCTTGAGCCGGAGGAGAGAGCACTCGTCAAGGGGCTGATCGTGAACCGGTTCCGGGGCGATCCGAGCCTGTTTGCAGACGGCGTCCGCATTCTGGAGGAGCGCAGCGGCGTGCCCGTTCTCGGCGTGGTGCCCTATCTCAGCGCCGACATTGAGGACGAGGACAGCCTCTCCGACAAGCTCGGCCGCACGGCACCCGGCCGTCCGGACATCGCCGTGATTGCTCTGCCGAAGCTCAGCAATTTCACGGATTTTGACGTATTTCTGCAATATGAAGGCGCCGCCGTGCGCTATGTCCGCCGCCCCTCTGACCTCGGAACCCCCGACCTCGTCATTCTCCCCGGCACCAAGAGCACGATTGCCGATCTGCGCTTTCTGCGGGAGAGCGGCATGGAAACGGCCGTCAAGCGCCTTGCATCCGGCGGAACGCCGGTGTTCGGCATCTGCGGCGGCTACCAGATGCTGGGGGAGGAGATAGCGGATCCCCTCGGCAGCGAGGGCGGCGGCAGCATCCGTGGCATGGGGCTGCTGCCCTGCCGGACGGTCTTTGCGGCAGAGAAGCACCGCAGCCGGGTCAGCGGCCGTTTTGCGCAGCTTTCCGGCTTCTGGAGCTGTCTTTCCGGCGCAGCCTATGAGGGCTACGAAATCCACATGGGCGAGACAACCGGCACCGGCACGCCCCTGACGGAGGCGGGCGGCTTCTGCGAGGGCAATGTCTGCGGCTGCTATGTTCACGGCATCTTTGACACAGCCGAAGTCTCCGCCCGCCTGCTGCAAGCGCTTCTGCACAGCGAGGTCGTGCCGGTTGACCGCAGGGCCTATAAGGAGCAGCAGTATGATCTGCTGGCAGACGGCGTGCGCAAATCCCTTGATATGGCAAAAATCTACCGCATTCTGGAGGAAGGCGTATGACTGAATCAGAATACATCCGTCCCGCAGACATCGAGCGCCGCAGCTTCGGGATCATTGCTGCCGAGCTCGGAGACCGGGAAATTCCGCCGGAGGAGCGCCCCATTGTGATGCGCTGTATCCACACCACGGCAGATTTCGACTATGCCGAAAACCTGTACTTTTCCCCCGGCGCTGTCAGCCGGGCGAAGGCGCTCCTGCGCAGCGGCACGCTGATCGTGACCGACACGAACATGGCGCTCTCCGGCATCAACAAGCCTGCCCTTGCCCGCCACCGCTGCGAAGCGGTGTGCTTCATGGCGGATCAGGAGACAGCCGCCGCCGCAAAGGCGCAGGACATTACCCGTGCCGCCGCCTCCGTGGACAAGGCAGCGTCCCTCGGCAGGGAGCTGATCTATGTCTGCGGCAATGCCCCCACAGCGCTCCTGCGCATCTGCGGGCACCATGAAAGCGGCAGCTTCACGCCGTCCCTGGTCATCGGCATGCCGGTGGGCTTTGTCAATGTCGTGCAGTCGAAGGAGCGCCTGATTGCCTCCGGGATTCCCTGTATCGTTGCCCGTGGCAGAAAGGGTGGCAGCAACGTCGCCGCTGCGGTCATCAATGCCCTGCTCTATGAGCTGGACGCCGAATCCGGCGTGCGCAGGTGATACGGCGCAAAATATCCCCATACTTTCCCGATAGAAGCAAAGCGGATTCGTGTAATCTGCCCAAATTGCCGAAAGCGCTTGCATTCCGGCAGAAAATCTGCTATAATGGAGTCATGCTGGCATACGGGTGCCGACGGGCATCCACCCCATATGAAATAGCAGCCGGTGCCTCCGACTGCGGCAGTGCCGCAGGACCGGAGGGTAAAAGGGAAACAGTTGAAATTACTGTGCGATCTCGTCACTGTGAGCGGGGAGCTGCGGACAAAGAACGCCACTGGAGCAATCCGGGAAGGCATGTCCGGAGCGCCGATCCGTGAGCCAGGAAACCTGCCGGACTGTCATGTACAGAGAAGCTGCGTCTGCACTGTCAAGGCGCAGCCAATCAAGATCACGAGGTATTGATCGTACTGCTGAGCATCCTTTCCGAATGAAAGAACCGCATCAACACGCCCCACAGACGGGGCAGACCGATTATGCCTTCCGATCACAAAACTGAAAGGAAGTCATCTCTATGAAAAAACAGATCGCAATGGCACTTTGTCTGGCACTTGCTGCCGCCTCCCTGAGCGCATGCGGTGCCGGAGCCGAAACCTCGACCGAAGCGAGCACCGCTGTCAGCGAAGCCGCTGTGACCGAGGCAGCAACCGAAGCTGTGACCGAGGCGGAGACTGAGGCCGAAACCGCAGCCGAGGCGGAAACCGAGGCAGAAGCCGCCCCGGAGGACGAGGAGGACTACAACACCGGCGACGCCTCCCTTGACAACATCCGCAACCAGGACGAGATCGGTGACAACGAGCTGCTCGTGCTGAGCTTCGGCACCAGCTTCAACGACAGCCGCCGTCTGACCATCGGCGCCATCGAGAATGACCTTGAGAAGGCATTCCCGGACTATTCCGTGCGCCGTGGCTTCACAGCGAACATCATCATCGACCATGTGGAGCGCCGTGACGGCATGCACATCGACGATGTGAACGAAGCCCTCGACCGTGCGGTTGCCAACGGTGTCAAGAATCTCGTTGTACAGCCGACCCACCTGATGGACGGCCTTGAGTACCACGACCTTGTCGATCAGGTCGGCCAGTATGCCGATGCCTTTGACAAGGTATCCTTCGGCAAGCCGCTGCTGACAAGCGACGAGGATTTCAAGCGTGTCGAGCAGGCGATTGTGGACTGGACGAAGGAATACGACGACGGCGAGACTGCCATTGTCTTCATGGGTCACGGCACCGAAGCGGATTCCAATGCCGTTTACCAGAAAATGCAGGATCTTCTGACTGCCGACGGCTATGAGCATTACTACATCGGCACCGTGGAAGCCACGCCTTCCGCAGACGATGTTCTTGCCGCTGTCCAGGCGGGTGAATACAAGCGTGTGATCCTCGAACCGCTGATGGTGGTTGCCGGCGATCACGCCAACAATGACATGGCAGGTGACGAGGAGGATTCCTGGAAGACGAAGTTCACCGATGCCGGTTATGAAGTAACCTGCCTGCTGCGTGGACTCGGTGAAAACGAGGCCATCCGTCAGCTCTACACAGAGCATGCAAAGGCCGCCATTGACGAGATCTCGGAATAAATCCCGATACCATCCAAGCCCGGCGGCACTGTGCTGCCGGGCTGTTTCTATAGGAGAATCATGCAAATGAAAAAGAGCATCATCACGCTGCTTGCCATCAGTGTTTGCGCATCTCTTGCCGCATGCAGCACCCAGCCCGGAACCGATTCCGTATCCGTGACTGAGGCACCTGCCGCAACAGCAGCCCCGGAGACCGAGGCTGCGGCCGAATCAGAAACCGAAGCCGTTACCGAGGCAGAAGCCGAAGCGACCCAGCCCGAGACCGTTCCCTATATCGAGGTTGTCGAGGAGGGCATGGTGCCGGTCACCGCCGATGCCCTGCAAGACGGCACCTATGACGTCACCGTCAGCTCCAGCTCGTCCATGTTCAAGATCGAGTCCTGTGTCCTGACCGTAGCAGACGACGCCATGACAGCCGAGCTGACCATGAGCGGCACCGGCTATGGTTATCTCTACATGGGCAAGGGTGACGCAGCCGCAGCAGCAGCAGAAAGTGACTGGATTCCCGCTGTGGAGAAGGGGGAAGCCGTGACCTTCACTGTCCCAGTGGAAGCCCTCGACCAGGGAATTGACTGTGCCGCCTACAGCAAGCGCAAGGAGCTCTGGTACGACCGCACCATCCTGTTCCGTGCCGATTCCCTGCCGCTTGAAGCCTTCAGGGAGGTCAGCGATGCCGCATCCCTCGACCTTTCCGACGGCGAATACACCGCCGAGGTGACGCTCGAAGGCGGCTCCGGCAAGGCATCCGTGCAGTCCCCGGCAAAGATCACCGTCAAGGACGGCAAGGTGACCGCCGAGATCATCTGGAGCAGCAACAAGTACGACTACATGGTGGTAAACGGCGACCAGATCGACCCCGTCAGCATGGAGGAGCACTCGGTTTTCGAGATTCCGGTTGCTGCCTTTGACCGCCCGCTGCCTGTTTCTGCGGATACCATCGCCATGAGCGAACCGCATCTGATCGACTATACATTATGCTTCGATTCCGCAAGCCTTACGCAGTAAGTGCCCTGCTCTGCGCAGGCATACTTCTGTGCTGCACTGCCTGCACCGGAGCGCAGACTCCGGCTCAGCCGTCCGGTGCCGCACAGATGCCGCTCTCCTATGCCGAGCAGTTTTCCGTGACCTACCGTCCGGACGGCTGTGCCGACATCGCCATCGCAGACGGCCAGCAGTTCCTGCTCGTTCCGGAGGGCACACCTGTCCCGGCAGACACCGGCACAGCGACCGTCCTGCAACAGCCGCTTGAAGGCATGTACATCGCCGCCACATCGGCGGTGGATCTCTTTGACGGCTTCGGTGCGCTCGGTTCCGTCCGCATGGTGTCCTCAGAGGACTGGTCGCTCCCGCATGTCAGCGCCGCTCTTGCAGACGGCAGCATGCTCTACGCCGGCAAATACAGCCGTCCGGATTACGAGCTGATCCTCTCGGAGCACTGCGGGCTTGCGGTCGAATCGACCATGATCTACCACACCCCGGAGATCAAGGAGCAGCTTGAGCAGCTCGGCATCCCCGTGCTTGTGGAGCGTTCGAGCTATGAAACGCACCCGATGGGCCGTATGGAGTGGATGAAGCTCTACGGCCTGCTTCTCGGCAGAGCGGAGGAAGCCGAAGCCGCCTTTGCGGCCGAGGATGAGCGCTTTCAGGCCGTCGCCCTCGACCCTGTCCCGGAGGAAAACCGCCCGACCGTGGCATTTTTCTACATCACCTCCGGCGGCTATGTGAACATCCGCAAGCCCGGCGACTACACCACCCGCATGATCGGGCTTGCCGGCGGGAACTACTGCTTCACCGCCGAAGATCTTGCCGTCGAGGACAACGCCCTGTCCACCATGAACATCCAGATGGAGCGCTTCTACGAGCTTGCACAGGATGTGGATATTTTCATCTACAACCGCAGCATTGACGGCGACCTCCGGAGCATTGACCAGCTCATCGGAAA
>JAFXOO010000002.1 GCA_017528675.1 Oscillospiraceae bacterium
TCATGCTCAACTGCCTGCATTATCTTTCGCAGAAGGAGCCGGACGAAGCGCAGATCAAAGCCGTTTTCGAGCTTCGTTGCGCATCGCTCCTCGGCTTCATGCCGGATGTGGTGATGTGCCGGACATGCGGGACGTATCTCCCGGCGGAGCTCTCGTTCTCGGTCGAGGGCGGGTATTTCTGCTGCAAAGCGTGCCGGAATCCGGACAGCCTTGCGCACTGGATTGACATGCCGGCTGCATCGTTGCAGGCGGTGCGGCATATCGTGCTGTCGGACTTCGAGCGGATTTTCTCGTTCCGCATCGGAGAAGCCGCACAGGCGCCGCTCTATGCCTTTGCTGAGGAGTTTCTGCAATACCACATCGACCGGAAATTCCCGACGCTGGAGTTTTACAAGGCGATCAACGGAGGAAAGAATGATGAAGGGCAATTACAATCATTTATATGATACCGGAACCAATGAAGATTTAAATATACAAAACTGGCAGACGCATGAACGTTTCAGAAAGTTTATGAGAATATACCGTCCTGTCGGGTGGATATTCGTAATAGCATCATTTTTATACATACTACATGATTTTATTACAACAGGATATCTCCCGCCATTTAGTCTGGTTCCTTTATTATTTATTAGCACACCAATCGCCGTGATTATAGTGATTCTCATAAAAAAAGTCTTTAAAAATCAAAAATAGTCTTCATCGCTAACATACATAAGGAGTTATTATGCAACCATTTGAACAAGTTCTGGAGCTGGACAAGGTACTGGCGAAGGCCGCCGAATTCACCTCCAATGAGACCAGCAGAAAAATGATGCTGGATACCAGACCGTCTGCCGACCTTGCAGAGGTGCGGCGTGAGACAGAAAAGACCGACGATGCCCTGCGGCTGGCGATGCAGTTCGGCACACCGCCATTTTCGGGCTTCAAGGATATTTGCAACATGGTGACACGGGCATCCACCGGCGCAAGGCTTTCGCTGCGTGACCTGATGGATGTTGAAGATCTGCTGCGGCAGGCGCAGTCGCTCTCGCAGTGGTACGGGCATTGCAGTGAATCTGCTACCTCGCTCGACTATCTGTTTTCGCTCGTGGTGCCGAATGATGCGCTGCTGACCACGCTGGAGCGTTCCATTGTCTCCGAGGAGGAAATTGCGGATGCGGCAAGCCCCACGCTGTCCGAAATCCGCCGCAAGCTCCTGAAAGCCCGTGCGGGACTGCGGGAAACGCTCAACCAGATGATCCGCAATAAATCCGTACAGAAATATCTTCAGGAAACTACCGTCACCATCCGTGACGGCCGCTTTGTGCTGCCCGTCAAGGCAGAGTACCGCAGCCAGGTCGCCGGTCTGATTCACGACACCTCCTCCTCCGGGGCAACGATCTTCATTGAACCGATGCAGATTGTCGAGGCGAACAATGACATCCGCCTGCTCGAAAGCCGGGAAATGGAGGAGCTTGACCGCATCATGCAGAAGCTCTGTGCCGCAGTCGGTGCAGAGGCGGCGTCCCTGCGGCGGCTCCATGCAACCTGTGCAGAGCTGAATTATTACTTTGCCAAGGCAAATTATGCCGCATCGCTCAAGGCCGTGCGTCCTGCTATTTCCGACGATGGTGTGCTGGAGCTGAAAAAGGCACGCCATCCCCTGCTCGACCAGAGCAAGGCCGTGCCGATTGACCTGTCCCTCGGAGAGGTGCACAATGCACTCATCGTCACCGGCCCGAATACCGGCGGCAAAACCGTGGCGCTCAAAACAGCCGGTCTGCTCACCGCCATGACCATGTGCGGCCTGCTCATTCCCGTTACGGACGGAAGCCGGGTTTCTGTATTCCGGCACATTCTTGCGGATATCGGTGACAGCCAGAGCATCGAGCAGAGCCTTTCCACCTTCTCCTCTCACACGCTCAATGTGGTGGAGATTCTGAACACTGCGGATGATTCGACACTTGTACTCCTGGACGAGCTCGGCGGCGGAACGGACCCTGTGGAGGGTGCGGCGCTCGCCATCTCTGTGATTGACTACCTCAAACAGCTCGGTGCCAAGCTCATGGTGACGACACATTACCAGGAACTGAAGCTCTATGCGGCAGATACACCCGATGTCATCAACGCCTCCTGCGAATTTGACACTGCGACGCTCAAGCCGACCTACCGGCTCATTTTCGGTTCTCCCGGAAAGTCCAATGCCTTCGCCATCTCCGGTCAGCTCGGCGTGCCGGAAGTGATTCTGAAGCATGCCGAATCGCTGATTTCGGAAGAAAACAGGCGCTTTGAGCATGTCATCACAAAGTACGAGGAAGCCCGCAAGGAGCTCGAACGGGAACGTGAAACTGCCGAACAGCTCCGACGGGAGGCAGCGGCTCTCAAGGCTGAATGGCAGGAAAAGCGGGATGCCGCTGCACATGAGGAGAAGGAAATCCTGGAGCGTGCTGCCGCACAGGCAGGCCGTATTGTGGAGTCCACCAAGGCGCAGTCCAACGCCCTGCTCGATGAGCTTGAACATCTGCGGCGGGAAAAGGAAAAGGCCGACTTTGCAAGCCGTGTTTCCGCCGTCAAGGGCGCTTCCGCCCAGCAGCTCCGGGAAATGTACAAGACCGCCAACCCCGTCATCGGCACGGTCGATGAAAACGGCGAGTATGTCCTTCCCCGCCCGCTGAAAAAAGGCGACAAGGTGCTCATCGCTGACCTCGGACAGGAAGCTGTGCTCTCGGCAGACCCGGACAATACCGGAAATGTGTTCGTGCAGATGGGCATTATGAAAATGAAAATCCAGGTCGCACGGCTGCGGCTGCTTGACCAGACCAGACAGAATCCCCAGAGCCAGAAGAAAAAGCCCCAGCGACGTGGTCAGGTTGCTGCCAAGGTCGAACGCAAAAGCTCGATGGAGCTCGATATCCGTGGCTATGCCTGCGATGACGGCGTTCACGAAATGGAGCAGTTCATCGACGGCGCTGTGCTCGCCAATATCGGCACGGTCACCATCATCCACGGCAAGGGCACAGGACTTCTCCGGAAAGCCGTGCAGCAACGCCTGAAATCCATGAAATCCGTCAAGTCCTTCCGCAGCGGTCTCTATGGCGAAGGCGAGGACGGCGTGACGATTGTCACGCTGCGGTGATTGTGAATAAAGCATGGACAGCGTGACGCATTATTCATAAAATATACTTGTATCCGTACCAATAATCTGATAAAATAAAAGAAAGCAGGCATCCGGTTTCCCAGCATTACTGCCGTATCGCAGGGAGTATACATGATGCCGGGAAGGAGGTGCAGCTTGAAGATCCGCAAACGACTTGCCGTTGTGATGTCCGGCATTTCTAACCACTCTTACCAGCATCAGATGCTGGAGGGGATTATCCGCCAGGCATTTGCGCTGGATTACGACGTGGCCATTTTTACGCCGTTTCTCTGCTATGATAATCTGACCGATTACCAGAAGGGCGAGAACAAAATCTTCGATCTGATCAACTATCAGATGTTTGATGCTGTGCTGTACATTCCCTGCGCCTTCTATAACGACACAGTCCGGGGGTATGTGGAGCCTGCGCTGGAAGTCTCCCCCATCCCGGTCATTGCGGTCGAAAGCGATGACAAGCGCTTCCACTGTGTACAGATGGACGACCGTGGGGCGTTCCGGCGTGTCACGGAGCATCTGATTGAAAAGCACGGGCTTTCGGACATTCTGTGCCTGACAGGATTCAAGGACAACTACCAGGCCGAGGAGCGGGTCAAGGGCTACCTCGATGCCATGAAGCGGCATGGTCTGGATGTCCCGGAGGATCACATCGTCTACGGAGATTTCTGGATTTTTAAAGCACAGGAGCTTGCCGAGGAGCTCGGCAACGGCAGACGGCCGATGCCGCAGGGCATTGTCTGCGCCTGTGACAATGCAGCTGTAGCGCTCTGCAACCGGCTCATCGAGCTGGGAGTCCGGGTGCCGGAGGATGTGCTGATCGCAAGCTACGATGCCGGCCCGCTCTCGGCGGACAATGTCCCCTCCATCACCTCCTACATGCGGCCGATTATGGACATGGGCATGCGGGGTGTGCTGAAGGCGCACGAACTGCTCACCGGTGAAATCTGTGAGCCGGTCATGCAGGATCATGGCTATCTGATTCCTGCGGAAAGCTGCGGCTGCGGCGAGGATTTCCAGCAGAAGTTTGCCAAGCGGCAGCGGGAGCTCAAGAATATTGAACACTTCCGCAGTCTCTTTGAGGACACACCGATGGCGGAGCATCTCAATACCGCAGTTCATCTGCAACAGCTATTGCACATGATTATGGCGTTCTTTTACCTCATCAACGGGCTGGAGCAGTTCTATCTCTGCCTGAATGAGGACTGGGACGATCCGTCCAAGAACAGCGATAATCCGTCCGACTGGAATGATTATACCGACATGATGCACCTGCGCATTTTCAAGGCAAGTGCTGATCCGAGTCCGGAATACAACATGGTGCCGGATCTGCGTTTCCCCAGAAGCGATCTGCTGCCGGTCTTTCATGAGGATCGGGAGCATCCGGTTGCGCTGTATTTCACGCCGCTGCACTTCAATGAGCGCTGCTTCGGCTATGCGGCGATTGGCTACGGGCAGAAGGCGATGGCGTTTGACTCGCTGTATCATGCATGGACACGGAATGTCAACAATGCGCTCGAATTCATGCGCATCCGCAACAGCCTGAACAGCATGAACCAGCAGCTTTTCCTCAGTTCCATCCGTGATACACTGACGGGTATCTATAACCGGAGCGGCTTTATGCACTTTGCAAAGAAGATCTTCCGGCGGGCGCAGGAAAGCAAGGACAGCATGAAGCTCCTTGTCATGGCAGCAGACCTCGATCTGCTCAAGCATATCAATGACAATTTCGGACATGCCGAAGGCGACAATGCGCTGATTGTTTCGGCAAACGCCCTGAACACCTGCTTTGAGTACGGCGAAGTCTGTGCACGAACCGGGGGCGATGAGTTCCTGGTCATCGGCTGTGCTGCCTATACCAGAACCATCATCGAGGAGTACTTCGAGTATATCGAACGGTTTCTGGACCGCTACAATCTGGATTCCGGCAAGCCCTATCCGGTTGGTGTCAGCCTGGGATATGTCTGTGAATCCGCCAGTCCGGACAAGTCGCTTCAGGATTATATCGACGAGGCTGATGCACGGATGTATGCCAACAAGGTGCAGCGCCGTAAACTGCGCACCGAATAAGACAACCGCTCTCCGTCAGTTTTGCGCTGACGGAGATGGTCATATAGAGAGAAAGCCATACAAAAACGCAGCAAGATGGAGGATTATTATGAAGAAGATTGCTAAACGGTTCTTACAGGCCGCAGCCGTTTGTGCGGTTGCGGCACAAAGCACGCTGCTCCCCGCCTATGCCGGCGAGCAGCTCGGACAGGTCGATTTTCAGGATGGTGTCGGACTTCCGTGGCATATCTGTGAATCCACAACCGGCAAGATGGACTTCACCATTTACGGCGGTACCTATAATATCACCGTTGTCAATCCCGGCGGACGTTCCAACGGCGGCGAAGATCGCTGGGACTGCCAGTTCCGTCACAGAAACCTGACGCTGACTTCCGGCCATACCTACCGCATGACCTATAGTGTGTGGGCGAGCAATTCCGGCTGGCTCTACGCCAAAATCGGTGACATGACCAACGATGACGCAGAGCTCTGGCACTCCAACGGCAACATGCTGACCATGAATTATGAGGAAAACGCCACACAGGATGCCATCGAATCGGCACTGCGTTCCGCCCAGCCCAATGGTCAGTGGGGGGATTACAATGCATGGCAGGGCGTGAACATCAACGGTAATTCCTGGAATACCTTTGCCTATGAATTCACCCTCGGCTCCAACGGTGAGCGTGCCTCCTCCGCCAATGGCACCGGCGAGTGGACATTTCATTTCGGCGGCGACGGTGAATATACACCGCAGGTCTGCTTCCCTGCCGGAACTGAGCTGAAATTCGACAACCTGGCACTCATCGACATGACCGATGACAGCAATGATTATGTCAAGGCGGAGCCCTGGGAGCGTGCAGAGATCCTGACGAATCAGGTCGGCTATTTCCCGAAGCTCGCCAAGAAAGCCACACTCCTGACCACGGAGACAGGCGAGGTGAAATTTGACCTGCTCGATGAGAGCGGCAATTCTGTCTACAGCGGCAAATCGAAGCCGCTCGGCTTTGACAAGGACTCCGGTGATTCCGTGCAGGTGCTTGATTTTTCGGAATTCAACAAGGAGGGCACCTATACCCTCAAGGCGGAGAACGGCGCACAGTCCCGCAGCTTCGCCATCGGCATCACACAGCAGTACTCCGGGCTGCTCTATGATTCGCTGAATTACTTCTACCAGAACCGCTCCGGCATCCCGATTGAAGCGGAGTACATCACTTCCGGCGATGCCGCCTCCCTTGCACGGCCCGCAGGCCATGCCTCGGATGTGGCTACCGTGCAGCAGACCTGGGGCTACAGTGCCTCCTCCGGAACGCAGGATGTGACCGGCGGCTGGTACGATGCGGGTGACCACGGAAAATATGTTGTCAACGGCGGTATCTCTCTCTGGCTGATGCAGAACCAGTACGAGCATGCGCTTTCAACCGGCATCGAGTCTGCCTATGCAGACGGAACCATGCATCTCCCGGAGCATGCCAACGGCTATCCCGACCTGCTTGACGAAGCACGGTACGAAATGGAATGGATGCTGAAAATGATCGTCAAGGACGGCGACTGCAAGGATATGGCCTATCACAAGGTGCACGACATCAAGTGGACGGCACTTGCAACCGCACCGGCGGATGATACGGAGGAGCGTATCCTGAAGCCTCCGACAACGGCTGCCACACTGAATCTTGCAGCCTGCGGTGCGCAGAGCTACCGGCTGTGGAAGGATCTGGACAGTGCCTTTGCGGAGGAATGCCTGACAGCGGCTAAGAATGCCTATGAGGCTGCCAAAAAGCATCCTGCGATGTATGCGCCTCTTGATGAATCGGTCGGCGGCGGCGCCTATGGCGATGATGATGCAACGGACGAATTCTACTGGGCAGCCTGCGAGCTCTATGCAGCAACGGGCGACCAGAGTTATTACGATGATCTCAAGGGCTCGGAGTGGGCTTTTGCGGTACCGAGCGAGCTCAACGGAGGCGAAGCTGTGGGCATTACCGGCAGCTTTGACTGGGGGCATACGGCAGCACTTGGCTCCCTGACGCTGACGCTGCATCTTGATTCCATCACAGAGCAGGAGCATGCAAAGCTGGAGCAGAATCTCACAGATGCGGCGGATGTCTATATCGGACTGGAGAACACACAGGGCTACGGCCTGCCGTACACAGGCGGCACAATCAGCTATGCAGACAGTGATTCCGGCTATGTATGGGGTTCAAACTCCTTTGTTGCAGACAATGCGATTGTGCTGGCGTATGCCTATGATCTGAACAAGAATGCGGATTATCTCAATGGCGTAGTCAGTGCGATGGACTATCTGCTCGGCCGCAACCCGGTGGATTATTCCTATGTGACAGGCTACGGCACACACAGCGTGGAGTACCCGCATCACCGCTGGTGGTCGAATCTGTTGTCTGATTCATTCCCGAAGGCACCCTGCGGCGTGCTGGTGGGCGGCCCGAACTCCGGCATGGAGGATCCGTGGGTGCGTGGCTCCGGCTGGAAGAAGGGACAGATTCCGCCCCAGAAGTGCTACCTCGATCATATCGAGGCATGGTCGGTCAATGAGTGCACAATCAACTGGAACACCCCGCTGGCATGGGTGACGGCGTATCTGTGCGAGCAGAATGACGGGATTGTGGTCGGCCAGGTCTCCGGCGCTGTGAATGACGGCGGCGAGGGTGAGCCGAATCCGGAAAAGACCTATGATGAGGAAAAGGCCTCCGAGATTGCACAGAATGCCAAGGACGATCCGGCACCTGCCCGGAACAATACAGACGACGCAAAGGAAAAGGCGCAGAAATCCGAGGGCGGCAGCAGCAATCTGCCGTGGATCATCGGCGGCTGCCTGGTGGCGCTGATCTCTGTCGAGATTTTCGTCTACAAGATGGTACAGATGAAGAACGGTAAAAAGAAGGATGAATAAGCGTACCCGCACAGGCATACGCTTGCACCGGGAAAAGTGAGGTGATCGTATGAAAATCAATTACCGGCCGCAGGGGGTCTGCCCGATCCAGCTCAGCTTTGATCTCAATGGTGATGTCGTGACAAATGTTGCTTTTGTCGGCGGATGCAACGGCAACCTGAAGGCAGTCAGCAAGCTCGTGGACGGCATGAACGTCAGCCAGATTGAGGAAAAGCTCCATGGCAACACCTGCGGCAACAAGATGACTTCCTGCGCAGACCAGCTTGCAAGAGCAGTTCGCCAGGCATACGATGAGCAGAACGCCTGAACCAGAGTGTTCTGAAATGGCAAATACCGCACAGTTGCCTGTGCGGTATTTGCATGTCAATAAAGTCCTTTTTCTGGTGCTGGCGCACTTGTGGGCGCCCCACCCCCAACCAATGCTAA
>JAFXOO010000303.1 GCA_017528675.1 Oscillospiraceae bacterium
ATACTCACGGCGGCTGTCCCTGATCTCCTTTTCGAGAGCCTTTTCGGAACTCTTGGTAACCAGCTGTATGAATTCGGCCTCGTGGTTCCGGGCATAATTCGTTACCCTCTGCAGGTCATCGAGCAGGAGCTGTTCAATCACCACATTCCGGATCTGATGGGAACTACAACCGCCTTTGACTTTCCGGTAAGTGGCGCACACGAAGTATTCCTTTTCATGAGGCCAGCCTTTACCCCGGACCTGATACAGTTTCGCACCACAATCGGCGCAGAACAGTATCCCGGAGAGCATCGGCATGGCACCGAGGCGATCTACCCGTCTGCGTCCATCCCGTATGCGTTTTACGGCATCGAAGACGCCTTGCTCGATAATGGCCTCGTGGGTGTTCTCGAACACAGCCCATTCAGAAGGATCGTTGTTGATCTTCTTCTTGATTTTGAAGGACTTTTTATGGGTCTTGAAGTTCACCGTGTGGCCCAGATACTCCTGCTTATCGAGGATATCCGCTACGGACCGAGGAGACCATGCATAGATGTCATCCGGCACTTTTCCGGGCGTTTTCACACCGATGGATTGCAAGTGCGCCGTAGGAACGGGTATCTGCCGCTCGTGCAGCTCCTGTGCGATCTGTGAGGGGCCATAGCCCTTCATGCATAAATCGACAATCGTCTGCACCACCTTTGCGGCCTCCTCGTCCACGATCCAGTGCATATTGTCCTCCGGGTCCTTCAGATAGCCGTAAGGCGGATTCGTGCAGAGCGGCTTTCCGGCCTGACCCTTTGCCTTGAATACGGCACGGATTTTCTTGCTCGTATCTTTGGCGTAGAACTCGTTCATGATGTTGAGGAACGGGGTGAAATCGCTCTCGGTCTGGCTTGCGCTGTCCACGCCGTTGTTTATGGCAATGAACCGCACATCCGCTTCCGGGAATGCTATCTCGGTGTAGTATCCCACCTTCAGATAATCCCTTCCGAGACGGCTCAGGTCCTTTACGATAAGCGTCCCGATCCGGCCCTCATCAACCATGCTGATGAGGCGTTGCCAATCCGGTCTTGTGAAGGTGGTCCCACTGTAGCCATCGTCCACGAAGAATTGGGTGTTGCGGAATCCGTTATCATCCGCATATTTCTGTAAAATCGCTTTCTGGTTTTTAATACTGTTGCTGTCACCTTGAAGCTCATCATCACGGGATAATCTGCAGTAGAGTGCGGTGATTCTGCCGTCAAGGGCCGCATCGATATTCAGCTGTCTATTCATTTTTCAATACGCCTCCTAACCGACAGCCTTCAAGCGTATGAGCATATTACCGTACTCTACCGCAGAAGTGAAGTCATATTTCCTTATCTAAATGATAACTTTCTGCGACCAGCGAGGGAGGCTTCAGATTGCTCAAAATCAAGCGTTTCACCTTGGCCTCGACCGTTTCCTTGGCGTCCTCGCTGACCACAGCTTCAACAATGTAGACCGTACCGCCGATGACCTTTTCAGTGGTACGGATATTCTGTTTTTTGTCCATAATCCACCGTCCATCGGCAGTATGGGCCTGTGACAGTGTAGGCCGCCACAGGCCCTCCTGTCTTTTACCCGTTGATCTTCATGACCTTTACGGCCTCCGGACGGAGCAGGAATCCATCCAGATGCTCGACACCGACATAGCCGATCTTCTGCTCAAGTGCGAACTTCTCGAAGAGGGTGCGCACAGTGAGCGGCATACGGTCAACGATGGTGTAGTAGGAAAAATCACCGAAGGCGATGGGCTTGCCGTCCGAAGGCATATACTCGGAAATGTGGACGGGCTTACCGAGGATGGTATCGCTGTTCTGATTCCAGAGATACTGGCCGTTCTGGTCCTTGAGCGTTTTCAGCTTCAGAGCCGTCTCATCGTTCATGAGCCATGCGCCGTTTGCATGGTAGGGCTTGAAGACGGAGAAGTACAGTGCCAGCACATTGTCAAAGCTGATGTCCCCGGCTGCCTCTACGCCGATCTCGGCACCTTCGGTATCGTGCAGAATGCCCCTCGGCATATTGAGACCGGTGCCGTTGATGAAGGCGGCCTCCTCAGCCTTGCCGAAACGCTTTGCGAACTGGACCACAAGGTATCTTTCCAGATCGAAACCGAGGTCACTGATGAAATCGGTCTCGATGGAGGTGATGATAGCCAGCTTGTGAGCGGCCACATCCTTCTTCGGGAAACTCTCTGCGGTGGTGGGAATGGTGCCGTGTTCGGATACCCACGCCGGGAAATCATCGTTGTCGGAGAGCCAGATCATGCTGTCGCTCTTGGTGGCATTCATAACGGTACCGATCCTGCGGAAGAGGTCATATTCCTTCAGGGCAGCATTATACTTGGTGGCAGTGCTCTCCGGGAGCAGATAGGTGTTGGTGAGGCTGTGCTTGCCGTCAATGAGGTCACCGTAGGCTTTGTCGCTGCCACGCATGGCCTTCCAGAAGCTGTCGTTGTAGCTGCTGATACCGGTAGCTACGTACTTGTTGTTGATGTGATGATTCATGATTTTGTCCTCCTTACAGACAGTAGCGGCAAAGATACATGGCCGCATTATCGGGTGTGTAGTAGTGTTCCATCTGTTTGCCACAGCACGGACAGGCAATTTCGTCCGATTTCGTGTGGCCGTGAAGATGGTAGATGTGAGGCATGATTTCCTCAAGGTAGGGCTTGCCGGAGCTTTTGAACTGATCCGCCGACATCGCCGGGAACAGGGCTACCTTCTGATGGCCGGAATCGTCAATGGCGATGACCGGGAAATATCTTGTCTCCGGCAGACCGTTTTCGTCCGTGATCCTCATACCCGGCCTCCGTTCAGCGGTGTGCCGTTCAGGTCAAAGAAACGCTCACGGCAGAACTGCATGGCTTCGGCATAGGATTTGAAGACCAGAGTGGAGAAACCGTACTGGACCCTCCAGTGCCAGTTCTTCGTATCGTTGCTTTCGAGGATGGCCACAGGGCGTCCCCGTTTGGTGAGAAGCAGCTTTACACAGGTGTAGTCCTTGGTAGAGAAATCTCTCGCATCGGCATCTGTGAAAGCCGCTTTTTTCTGATAAATCAGCTTGTGAAACATTGTCGTTTCCTCCTTGTATTTTTAAAAATGAGCCGGGGGGTTAATTACCCCTTTGATTTCGCGTTTTTACGCACGAGACCCCACGCCGCTGTCCGGCTTGAAAGGTCACAGAGATTCTGACCGCCCTACCGGTCACAGGGAGAACGGATATACCGCATTTGACCACCACCTTTCGTTTGGGGCAGATGGGGCAAGCAATCATGGTTATTTCGTAAGAACGTTTTTCTATAGAAAAAACCAAAGTCAGCTGCCCCATGTGCCCCAGAGTCTTATTTCAAGAATTTCACGGCCTCACGGAGCGCATAGCCCATGAGCACTGTGGTTTTCTCTCCACCGGATCTGGGACGCTTGCGTATGACCTTCCCGGCATCGAACTTCCGCAGCTCGGCGATGAAGTTCTTGTTGTTCTCCACATAGCAGCCGTTCCCGGCGCACCATGTGCGGTAAGCGTCATACAGTTCGGAGGTCTTGGTCTCGGCCCCGGCATCGGCCACAAGGCAGTCCTCCGCAAACTGAGCGATTTTGTCGCTGTCGTGGTAGTAGGCATTGGTGGCGTCAATGACCGATTGCGGAGGTGTAAAACCCTCGACCTGCAGGAGCCGGTATCCCTCCAGCATCCAGTTCAGAATTGCGCTCTGCACCTCCGGCTGACCGAACTCCGCCTTCAAGCCCTTGTCCTGCTCCCATTCCTCGAAATGCTTGTCGAAGGGTATGATCAGCACACGGCCGCTGGTGAAAAGCGTGGTATCGGTGATGACCGGCAGATAGTTGGTATTGACGTAGAGCTTGAACTGCGGCTGGAAATCGAAGCTGTTCTCGTGCAGGAACCGGGCGTTGAGCGTATCATTGCCTGTCATGCTCTTGACCTGAGCGGCATTGAGCAGAAGGCCACGGCTCGGCTCCGAGATATTGGCAAGGCGGATACCGGCAAGACGGGCGATATCCTCGCTGGGATTCTGGCTGTTCACGCTGTGCTTGAGCGCAATCGTCTCAGGTCTGACGGCTCTGCCGTAATCGCCCATGACCCGGAGGATGCTTTCCATCAGCGTCCCTTTGCCATTACGGGTGGTCTCGCCGTAGAGGAAGAACATACACTCGAAACGGGTATCGCCGCTGACAGAGTAGCCGAGGGCCTTTTGCAGGAACTTGGCCTTTTCCGTATCGCCGCTCATGATCTCGCTGATAAAGCGGCTGTAGCGGTCGCTGTAGGCGTGAGGGTCATATTCCGTAGGCGTGATCTTCGTAAGCCGGTCCTCGGCACTGTGGCCCCGAAACTCCATCGTGCGGAGGTCCAGTGTGCCGTTGGCGCAGTTGAACAGGAAACGGTCACTGTCGAAATCCTGCATGGAGATGGGATATACGCTCTGGGCATCGGAAAGGATCGTGATCCGCATATGGCGGCTCTGCCATTTACGGCAGAAATCGATGTAGCTTTTCCGTTTATGCTCATCGTGGATATCCAGCGCATACCGCATGAGCGCATCGGCCAGAGCCTTGCACAGTTCCATCGCTTTCAGGGACCCGGTGTCGGAGACCCAGCGTGTGCCGTCATATATGTGCCACTGCTTACGCTCCGGAACGAAACGGGCAATGTCCCTGAACACGTCAGCGAACAATCTGCCGTTGCCAATGTCGTTCCACGGATAGCGGTCATTCTCCGCTGGGGCCAGTTCACGGAGCGTCTGCTGGAGGTCGCTGAAATCTTCCGCCGCCGAGGACCTGCCCACGGGCTTGTAGAATTCCGAACACATCGTCACGGCCTTGGCAAGCGTGGCTGTGCGGTAATCGTCCCGTTCCCATTTGTCCCGCATCAGGGCTGATTGACGGAACAGCCTGTCCATCTGCTCGATATCGCCGCCGCACCAGAACGCCAGCATCGCACACA
>JAFXOO010000304.1 GCA_017528675.1 Oscillospiraceae bacterium
CAGAGCTGGTGGTGCAGATGCGCAGCCAGATTTTTCGTCAGATTGTATAGAAATGACGCCGCTGGGCTGGCGCCCAGCAAGGAATTTCTGTGCAAGATGACGGAAAAGATGCAAGCAGATGTGCCGCCAAGCCGTCAGGCGAGCTTTGTGCGGTGTTGCCTCAACTACAACAGGAGGTATTCTTATGGATATCAAGGCTAAGATTGAAGAACTCGTCAACAAGGTCAGGAACGACAAGGATTTTGCTGCGAAGTTTTCCGCAGACCCGGTCAAGGCTGTTGAGGGCGTGATCGGTGTAGACCTGCCGGATGACCAGATCAACGGTGTGATTGATGCAGTCAAGGCGCAGATTGCCGGCGGCGACATCATCAACAAGCTGGGCGGCCTGTTCGGCGGTAAGAAGGACTAAGGCAATGCCCCTGCTGTCCGTACAGCAGGGGCATTGCACTCCGGGAGGCAGTATGGAGAAAGCAAAGGAAAAAACCAATGTGATGCGGATTCTTGACCAGAAAAAGGTGCCGTACCGTCACTATTGCTATGCCGATACCGCAGCAGTCAGCGGTGTGGAGGTGGCGGAAGTACTCGGTCAGAATCCGGCGCAGGTGTTCAAGACACTCGTGACAGAGGCAGGCAAGGGCGGGCATTATGTCTTCGTCATCCCTGTGGCAAAGGAGCTTGATCTCAAGAAGGCCGCCAGAGCTGTGGGAGAAAAGAGCATTGCCATGCTCAAGGCGAAGGAGCTGCTGCCGCTGACGGGATACATCCACGGCGGCTGTTCTCCGATCGGCATGAAGAAGCAGTTCCCCACCGTGATCGACCAGAGCGCAGCACAATTTGAGACGATTATTTTCAGCGCCGGCAAGATCGGCTACCAGGTTGAGGTCAGTCCGGAAGCGCTGTCCAAGGTCATTCGTTGTACATTTGCGGATATTACCGTATAGGCAGCCCGCACAGAGCCGGCGGTGCAGATGCAGGCCGTCAGACAGGATTTGTGCAGTGCTGCCTATAATACAAGCCCCCCGTAACGGCATGTGTTACAGGGGGCTTTTGTGTCAGGCTGCCTGGAACTTCTGGCGAACCTGCTGCATCTTCTGCTGCTCGGCGCAGTCGGGCTTGTACCAGCCCCTGGCGGCCATCTCGGCATAGATCGTTCCCTGCATGCCGAGGGATTCGTTCAGGGCGGTCTTGAAATGCTGCTGCATCTCCGGGGTACTTGATTCGATTGTACCGTGCAGGTACAGATCACATGCGCCCTTTTCGAGATTCAGAAGATCCTGCATAATATTCTGCTCGTTCATTCTCTTTCCTCCTCTTACAGCATGCCGTACAGACTGCTGTAAATCTGCTGGTGCTTCTGCGCCATCTGCTGGACGCAGCTTCTCAGATTCTCGTCCTGCAAGGAATGCAGGGCTTCGTTGCACTTCGTCTGGAAAAAGGATTCATGACCAAGTGCATCTTCCAGATACAATAGCTCTTTGGATGTCATTGCTATCACCTCCACAATCAGTATGTGCAAAAATGCCGCTCCTATACACCCGGCAGATTCCACAAATCAGAATCCTGAATTTTGGCTAAGGCACCAAAAAAGTGCAATGCACGCAGAATCCCTCCGGGAACGATTGCGGAAATGCACTGATTGTGGTATACTATAAATGTTAAGGCAATACCGCACAGAGCTGGTGGTACAGATGCAAG
>JAFXOO010000027.1 GCA_017528675.1 Oscillospiraceae bacterium
ACCGGCTTGATGTACATGCAGAAGAACATCACCAGCAGCAGTGCAGCTTTGCCGATCTTCCGGCGCAGGGAGATATTGCTGTTGAGAAAATACAGCGGCAGCAGCGCCACAGCCAGAACGCCGCAATAGATCTCCGGGCTGCCCTGCACATTGACAGAGTCGTACTGACAGGTCAGGAGCTGGGCGAGGATGTCCACGGAGGTGAACTGTGTCTTGAAGCTGTAATCCGGATTTGGCGTAAAGCTGAACTTGCCCAGGCTCAGCGCATGATAGACCGGCAGAATCATGAACGCCGACAGCATGAGCACCACAACAAGCGACAGCGCAAAGTTGACGCAGATATAGGCATATTCCGCCGGCTTGCCTCTGCGCTGCTCTTTTCCGAAAATAAGGTAGTAGACAAAGTAAATCACGATGAAAATGCCGATCATGTAACCGATGTAGAAGTTCGCCACAAACATCATCGCCGTCGGGATAATGAAGCCAAACCGGCGTCCTTCGTCAGTCAGCCGCTCCAGTCCGAGGATGATGAGGGGCAAAAATACCAGTCCGTCCAGCCACATCGGGTTGACCGTCTGGATGACCATGTAGGAGCAAAGCGCAAAGGACATGCTGAACAGCACCGAGGGCAGCGGTTCGATCTTTCTGGATTTCTGCAAATAGATGCTGAAGGTCAGGCTGGCACTGCCGATCTTGCAGAGAATCATGATGAGCAGGCTCGTCAGAATCATCTTCCTCGGCAGCAGCATGACAATCAGCGTAAACGGGCTTGCCAGATAATAGCCGACCACGCCGATGAATCCGCCGGACAGATTTCTTGACCAGCTATAGGCAGCATTGCCGTCCCCCCAGAAATTGTCCCGCAGTGCCTCGAAATAATAGACGTACTGGGCATTCAGATCCAGCGCCAGCACTGACTGCTTGCCGAACGGGTACAGTCCGAATATGGCATAGGCAATGTACATCAGCACAATCGGAACAAAAAAGGCAAGAATAGAATAGCGGTTCCGGAACAGTATCTCCTTTATTCTTCGTCCAAAACCGGTGGATGCCGGTTGTCGTTTTGCCATGGTGATCTCCTTTCAGAATCAGAAATAACGCAGATACTTTTATTATAACATACCGCTATAGAGAATGCAAGCAATTTCACGAGAAAAATGCCAATCCGGCAGACAGGCAAAAAGAAAGCCCCTCCGGCGAGGGGCTTTCAGGAACTTGCCTGGATTACTTAGCAAGTGCGCAGGCAGCAGTAGCGTCGGCAACCGTGGTGGACTGGGTGTTGTCGAGCGCCTTCGGATAACCGCCGGCATACTTACCATGCTTGATACCGACACACTCACACGCCATGTTGGTGATGGTTGTAGCAGCACTGCCGGAAGTACCAAGCTTGGACGGATCAACGTAGTCTTTCATTGCAGCAGCCATTGTAACACCGGAGCCGTTGGTGATGGAGGCAAGTGCAGTATTCGTGCAGTCGGCACAGTTCTCACCTACAGAATCCCACTCGGTCAGCGCAGTGGCAATTGCATTGTAGAAGATCTTTGCCTCCGTATTGGCTGAGGCGACCTTGGACTTCTTGATGTAGCCCAGCATGGACGGCACGAGAATTGCAGCCAGAACGCCGATGATGGCGATTACAACGATCAGCTCTACCAGTGTAAAGCCCTTCACATTCTTTTTTCGTTTCATAGCGACCTCCCTTATAATATCGAAAGCGGCAGAAAGGATTAACTGCCCGCTCCGCCAAGTAAGGGCAATTATCTCCAATCACTGATGTCAGCGGGAGCAACCGCTCATGGTATACCCTTGTGTATACTATAACACATATTCCGGACTTTGTCAAGCATTCTGGTATAAAGAAAGCCCCCGCCGGAGACACCAGCGAGGGGGCTTTCAAGTGACTTACTTTGTGTAAGGGTTGCTGTGCAACTGATTACTTAGCGAGTGCGCAAGCAGCAGAAGCGTCAGCAGCAGTGGTGGACTGAGTGTTGTCCAGAGCCTTCGGATAACCGCCGGCATACTTACCATGCTTGATACCTACACACTCACAAGCCATGTTGGTGATGGTAGCAGCAGCGCCGCCAGAAGTACCGAGCTTGGAGAGATCAGCGTAGTCAGCAATTGCAGTAGCCATGGTCACGCTAGAAGTGTTGGCGATGGAACCCAGAGCAGTGTCAGTGCAGTTACTGCAGGACTCACCAGTGGAATCCCACTCCGTCAGAGCAGTAGCAACTGCGTTGTAGAAGGTCTTAGCCTCAGTGTTGGCAGAAGCAACCTTGGACTTCTTAACATAGCCCAGCATGGACGGTACGAGGATTGCGGCCAGAACACCGATGATGGCGATTACAACGATCAGCTCTACCAGTGTGAAGCCCTTGACGTTCTTTCTTGTTTTCATAGCGAAAACCTCCTTATAAAATATGATTGAATTTTGTGGGATGGTGTCTCCATTCCCTCTTTCTCGGAAGCCACCGTTCGGTCTTTCGTACCCGGTGTTTTCCTTACAATCACAGTATATCATATTACGAAAGTTTTGTCAATACTTTTCTAAAAAAAAAATAGATTGTGAACGGTTTTTTACGAAAACAAATTCTAAAACGTTTTAGGTCAAACCATTTTCGTCAAAATGCACATAGCTAAGCCGTTTTTACCGTTTTGTCATAAATGCGGAAAATGTCGTGATTGCGTGGATTTTTTAAGTATAATTCAAGAATGCGATAATAATTTATACACAATTTACAGATAGTATATTGTTCATATTTTAAGCTACAGAACGTAATAAACGCCCCGTAATTATACAAGCAGGATATTTCAATCCTTGAATAAAACCTATGCAGAATGCTCCTTATACTCTGAGTCGAAAGATACCTTTGCCATTCGTTTCCAGATATGGTAGGATACTTTAGGCAACACCGCACAGAGCTGGTGTTGCCTTTAGCATGTTCATCTCCATTTTACAATGGGGAAAAATGATATTATTGTTGCATATTACGACATTTTATGTGCAGCAGATCTGCATAATGTCGTGAAATGCAATAAATATATCATGTTTCCGCATTGCTTTCAGTGAAAAAAAGTGGTATATTTATGATAAATTAAACATCCGCACGAGAATTAAAGACAATTTCACAAAAGGCAAACAGGGGGAATGATTATGAGAAAACACTTTGTCCGGGTAACGGCTGCATGGCTCAGCGCATTGGCAATTCTCACAAGCAGCGTGCCTTCTTTGAATCTGGGAAATCCGGAAATGATTGTATCAGCAGCAGAAACCGGCAGCAGGATTCTGGTGGACCTGTCGAAAAATGACGGCAGAACAGCAGCGCAGGCATCCTATGCACATAACTGGATCGTAACAGGTGAAACCAGTGCGTCTACAACGATCAATGGTGTAAATATCGAACTCAGTGCCAGCGGCGGCTCTCTCCGTATGGAAGACAATAAAAAGCTGCATAAGTACAGTAATGAATATTCCCGCTTAAACTGCGATGCCGCAACAGTTGACACAAGCGGTGGCGGTACATTGACACTGAAGCTCAGTGGACTGTCCAATGGTACACATTCTGTCAAGACCTATCATGCAACCACAGGAAACGAATCGGCTGGAGGCATCTCTGTTTCAGCAAGCGGTGGTACTTCCATGAGTGGTATCAGTTGCCCACAGCAGGTGCTGGTGGATGATGATGCAGGTATCGGTTATGTGACCTTCAGCGGCACTTCTGCAACCATTACGATCAAGGCTTCCAGTGGCAACGCATGGCTGAATGCTTTTGAAATCGATGGTGGTGATCCAATCAATGGTGTCAACCACACCTATCCACTGGATCAGGATCAGCATTGGGAACAAGAAAACGGTCTGTACTGGTCGGCAGGCAAAAATGCCAGGAGCTATGATGTTTACTTCGGTACAGATTATGATAGCGTATTCGGTGCAACGACGAGTTCTTCGGAATATATGGGAAATCAGACGAGTACCAAATATGCCTTTGAAGAAAAACTCATTTCTCCGGCACCCTACTACTGGCGTGTAGATACCATAGACAGCAGCGGCAAGGTGAGCAAGGGTTCGGTGTATTCGTTCCATGCAGCAAGACTTGCCTTCCCGACAGCAGAAGGCTACGGCAGATTTGCAAGAGGTGGTCAGGATGGCTATGTGTACCATGTTACCAATCTGAAGGATGACGGTAAGGAAGGCTCCCTGCGTTATGGTATCGAAACACTGAAAGGGCCAAGAATCATTGTGTTTGATGTGGGCGGTATTATTGAACTGGAAAAGAAATTGACCATTCCAGGTGATGGCGGTGATTTGTATGTAGCAGGACAGACTGCCCCTGGTGATGGTATTTGTCTGACAAAATGGGGATTTGGTATGCTCGGTGCAGAGGACGTAATCATTCGTGATGTGCGTGTCAGAGTTGGAGATCGTGGGTTGTCCGGACAGAATGATGTATCCGATGGTATGGGCCTAACAAGCAGCAACCACAGCATCATCGATCATTGCTCAATCGCATGGGGTACGGATGAGGGCTTCTCCTCCAGAAATGCTCAGAATGTTACGCTGCAATGGACGATTATTGCGGAGTCACTGCATGATTCCATTCATTACGGCCCCAATCATCAGGGTACAGAAACCCATGCCTTTGCGGCATCCATCAGCGGCTTCACCGGTAGTTTCCACCATAATCTTCTTGTGGACTGTACAGGACGTAACTGGTCGCTGGCAGGTGGCATGGAACAGGATGCCATTACCTATGGCGGTCAGCTTGATATCCGTAATAACGTTGTGTACAATTGGATGGACAGAACTACGGACGGCGGTGTCAGACGTGTCAATTTCGTCAACAACTACTACAAGGCCGGTGCTGCCAGCAATACCGGACTGCATATTATTGCTGTTGATGGTAACGAGCTTAATACTAACGATATGCAGAAGGCATATGTATCAGGCAATATCATGACGGACTACAGTGGCAATCAGATTCTGAGAGCAACGGATAATGCGTGGGATAAGGGAAAAGCGAAGTCGGGCGGCAAAAACTCCACCAATTCCGATGTCAGAAGTGACACGCCATTCTTTGAATCCTATGTGGATACACAGTCTGCCGAGGATGCATACAAGAGTGTCATTGCAGGTGCTGGTGCAGGCGGTACATCGGAAACCGGATGGGACTACTTGGATAGTCGTTATATCAAGGAAACGAAAGAAGGTACCTACACCTATCAGGGCAGCAAGCAGGGAATCAAGGGTATCATTGACAGCCAGAAGGATGCTGGGGGATACCCCAACAGTACGACCTTTGCGCACAGCACCGATGGTATGTGCAGCAGCAAGAACGACACCGACCGTGATGGTATGCCCAATGCCTGGGAAGAAGCACATGGTCTGAATCCGAATGACGCTACGGACGGTGCAATCTGTACACTTTCTGCTGACGGTTATACCAATGTGGAAATGTTCCTCAATGAGCTGATGGGAGATCCGGTTGAGTACAATGGAAACGGTGGGTCTTCTTTGAAGAAAGGTGCGACATTTGATACTGCATACAAATATGAGATCGCAGATGCTTCAAACGGCAGTCTGCTTGAAAATGTGGAACGCTGGGCATTCACCGAGATTGGAAACGGATATTATCAGCTGACAGATGCTGATACAGGCGAGATGCTTTCGGAAACTGAGGGGTATAAATTTGTCAAGAAGGGTGACAGCTACACCATCTATACGCAATCTTCGGAGGATACTGTCGTATTCGGCGGAGAGGAAACAACCTGGACGGTCACCCGTCTGCTTGATCCCATTGACGGCAAGCTGATTCACAATCTTGTGCCGATGGATGAAACCTATTATGCAAGTTGGTCAATTGATGAAAGCCTTGCAGCAGGAGACCAGGTTTTTGGGGATCGTGTCGGTGAGAATCTTGTCACCTATGAAACGATTCCTGCGTCTATGCTTGGTGCGGAATTTATTCTGACGCCTTGTGATGCGAAGAAGGAGACAACGGATCTTGCAACCTTTGAAGCAGCCGCGGATATGACGGTTTATATCGGATTTGATAGTCGAGTTACGCCACTGCCTGACTGGATGTCAGCTTTTGCGAAAACGGATATGACGATCATCAACAGTAAGGATGTTGTGTTTGATCTGTATGCCAAGGACGTAAAGCAGGGTGAAACGGTTGTACTCGGACAGAACGGACAGTCTTCTGGCTGCGTGAATTATACAGTTTTTGCTGTGGCTTCCGGCAGTACGGTGATCGGTGATGTCAATGCAGACGGAGCATTCACAGTATCCGATGTGGTCATGCTTCAGAAATGGCTTATCTGTTCTCCGAATGCGACGCTGACTGACTGGAAGGCAGGAGATCTCTGCGAAGACAGTAAAATTGATGTGTTTGACTTGGGTCTGATGAAACGTGAATTGCTCAAGCAATAATGGCAATACCCGCAAAAAGTGAGTTGTATCACTGATGCGGTATGCAAATACATTCCCCTCATCTGGTGAAGCACTATTCGGATAGCCGGTGCTTTGTTCAGATTAAGATGTGCTTTAGGCTATCCTTTGGGGTAAATCAGGAAAATAACCATATCTGTCTTTTTAGGGATGACGGATATGGTTATTTCCGTTCGATGAGAAATTGGCAAGAAGGGATAATGCCTATATGAAAAGAAGGATCATGCTGCTTACAGTTGCAATTATGATGCTGTGTTTGCCGGGATGCGATCGAGGTGAGTTGTACCATATCACAATCAAAAATAGGACCGGTGTGGAAATCTCGGCACTCTATCTTGCACCAGAAACGAACTCCGGAAACATGCAGAATTACCTGACAGAAAATCTTGCCATCGACGGTACGGTCGATCTTTCGCTCGGAAGACTGACGGAAGATGATGTAAGTCAGGGGTTTGTCATGGAAGCATGCAACGCCGAGGACGGTTCGTCAGAAAAATTCGGAATGCTGATGATCGGTAATGGCAGTACGGTGACATTATACCTGGATGTATGGGGGCTTGCAGTCGCTGTGGATATGACGGAGGAAGAGGTACGGGAGGAGATCGAACGTGCAAAGAAGGATGCACAGTCTGTTGGGAAATTGACCGAGTAAGAAAAATGTGATATAATATAATTAAGCAAAACCCTCACCCCATCGGTATCTCCCTGAAAGGCTTCCAGCAGGTGGAGGATGCGTTTGACACGATGGTGCGTGACAAACTGCTTATTGACTTTTCTGATATGCTGCTTGGATGTTGCATGAATAGTGAAAAATGTATCCGTCTGGAAAACTATGATTTTGCAGTGATCGGTACAGAGGGATATCCTTATATAATACACACTAAATTTGCGGATCGGGTGTTGGAACGCTATCGTACCATATTCCAGGATTCCCTTCCCATGGAACAAGTTTCGCTTTGTATCATGGATACCTGCGTGCTGGCTGATACATTATATCAGGATGCACTACAGAAATTGAGACTGCGTCTGGATATGCACAAGAACGGTACATTTCCTTCGGAACATTATCACGAACTGTTTGAACTGAAAATAGAGATCTATCGTTATCCGGAACTGGACTGGTCTCTTGAAATGTGTACAAAGAAATTGAAGCTGAGCGCTGCTTATTTCCAGCGATTGTACCGTTCCACATTCAATGTAAGCTGGTCACAGGATGTCAGATTGAGCAAAATGCAGTACGCCAAAACACTTCTTATGACCACAGATGAAAAGCTGGAAGGAATTGCTGAAAAATGTGGTTATGAATACGCTCATTTTATGCGGACGTTTAAGGCAACACCGCACAAAGCCCGCCTGTCGTCTTGGCGGCACATCTGCTTGCATCTTTTCCGTCATCTTGCACAGAAATTCCTTGCTGGGCGCCAGCCCAGCGGCGTCATTTCTATACAATCTGACGAAAAATCTGGCTACGCATCTGCACCACCAGCTCTGTGCGGTGTTG
>JAFXOO010000305.1 GCA_017528675.1 Oscillospiraceae bacterium
AATCCCCGGACTGATCGACCAGCGCCCCCTCCGGGACCTCCGGCTTTGATGGCTCCTCAGCCGTGCCGACAAGGCTCTGGGACGCCTGATCCTGAAAGACCGAGCCGCTGTTCCTGTCATCGAGTCCGCCGCACGCCGTCAGTGCCAGCACCAGCACCGGCACCAGCAGCAATTCAATTCTCCGCCGCATCGTCTGCCTCCTCTGCGTCAGTTTCCTCAAAGATCACCGTCAGGAACGGGTTCTCCTCCATCGCATCTTCCAGCACTGCTGTAATCGAGGGGTGCACCGCCTCAGCGTGCAGAATCCAGAGCAGCGTATCCTTGCTGTTCTCGGTCAGCACATCAAACAGGGCATCCAGATTCCTGCCGTAATACTCCGGGAAGGCCAGCATCTCCTGCAAGTAGAGGTGTGCCTCCGCCTTGTCCGAGAGCTGTCTGCCGTCGAGCTCATACACATCCGTCATGTTATTCCTCCTATCAATAGAGCTGCGTAAAGCTCTTGTAGTGATCGTTTGTATAATAAATGCTGCCGTCCTTGCTGAAGATCAGACGTTCTGCACCACGGAACCCGCCCTCATAATTGACATCGCACTCCTGATAGCTGCCACGGGGAAGCAGTCCCTCACGGTTGCCGAACTTGTCGCCGCCGATGCTCATGCCCGGTGCCACATCCCAGAGATTGCCCTCGGAGCTGACCCAGCCAAGCTCCTGTGCCTCCTTCTTGGTGAGGTAATTGGAGGGCAGTGTCCCGAACGTATGGATATATTCCGCCACATCCTCCGGAGAGGTATAGCTCCCGTCCTTTTCCACGGATGCCGGGAGCGGTTCGTCCTCCTCCGGCAGGTAGTCCGTATCCGGTGCAGGCGCTTCCGTTTCCGGCTCAGCTTCCGTTTCCGGCTCGGCTTCTGTTTCCGGCTCGGTTGCTTCGGTCGGTGCCTCGGTAATCGCCTCCTCCGGTGCTTCGGTGAATGCTTCGGTCTGCGCATCGGTCGGCGCTTCCGTCACCGTATCCGTAAAGATCACCAGCTCTTTGGATTCGCTTTCCTGGGGCTGGTAGCTCTGGTAACAGCCGGTCAGCAGGAAAACTGCGGCAGTCAGCAGCAGTGCTGCAAGTCGTTTTTTCATCATGCATCATCCTTTCTGCGGAATTCCTGATGGATTCACAAATAGCACTTTCACTACCCCGAAGTACTGCATGAACGATTGATCCAGTACTTCCCTACGTCATCTTCAGCAGCGCATCATAGCGGTCATACTCCGGATACATGCGCCGCAGCACCGCATAGAAGGCAGCGCTGTGATCCTGGTGAAGAAAATGAGTATACTCATGGAAAAACACACCCCGGATACTGCCGACAGGATACTGTATCAGACGGATATTCATAGAAATCCGGCCCGATTGAGCAGTGCAGCTCCCCCATCGTGAGACCATGTTCTTGATTTCGATACGGGCATGCGGCACCTGGTAGCCGGCCTGCCGGAACGCAGCACAGGTCTCGTCATTGAGCTGCCGGAACAGTTCAAGGCACTCGGCATTCCGCCACTGAGTGAAGGCATATTCCGCCTCCTCCGGCGTGCGTGCAAAGACCGTAAGCACATTCCCGTTCCGTACTGTCTGGCAGGGTTTTGCTGCCCAGCGCAGGGTCAGCGCCTGTCCGAGCCACGGAAGCACAGCGCCGTCATGCAGCACCTTTCCCCGGCGCTTTTCCCGGATACGGTCACTTGCCGGAGCGATGCGGGCGGCGTTCTTCTCCAGGAACGCCTGAATGACATGCTCTGCCACATGCGGCGCCGCTGACACATAGATGCTGCCGTCCGTCCGGATATGCAGGTTGATGTTCTTCACCCGCTTGCGTTCGAGAATCACGGGATAGTGCCTTCCTTCATAGATGAATTCCATATCTCCGCCTCCTCATGGGTAGTATAACACATTGCCATTGTAAAGTCAATAACGCATCAATGACGCTTCGGAAACAAAATCCCCCCGGAGAAACGCTCCGAGGGGATTGGATCATCCGAAA
>JAFXOO010000306.1 GCA_017528675.1 Oscillospiraceae bacterium
CCGACATTACCGGCGAGAAGGAGCTGGACGGCGCTAAGCTCGAACTGCTCGACTCCACCGGCAAGAAGATCGGTGAGTGGACGTCTGAGACCGGCAAGACCTGGACTGTGGAAGACCTGTCCGCAGGTACCTACACGCTCAAGGAAACTGTCGCTCCGGATGGCTACGCAATCGCAACAGATACCACGTTCACCATTGATGATAATGGCGAAATCGACAAGAACAAGACCACTGCAACGGTAACGGATGATGTGATCCTGGTGCTCGATGATATGACGAAGCTGACCATCAGCAAGTCTGACATGGGCGGTAAGGAAATCACAACAGGCGACGCAACCTATACCATCACCACACTCGGTGAGGCTTCGCTCAACGGCGTAGTATTCAACGGCAAGGTAAATGATAAGGATGCGAAGACAATTACCTTTACCGGCAACAAGACCGAGATCAGAGGGCTGAAGGACGGCCAGTACGAGCTCAAGGAGCAGGTTGCTCCGGACGGCTACACAGTCATTGAATCCGCATTCACATTCACCATCAAGGACGGCGTGATCACGGAGAGCAAGGCTGTGACAAACGGCGACACTGAGGTCATCAAGAAGAACGGCGAGACCGAGATCGTTGTCATGGACGACATTTCCACCATCAAGGTCAGCAAGAGCGACCTGGGCGGCGCAGAGATCAAGTCCGGCGTGGCTGAGTATAAGCTCACTTCCACCAGCGGCAAGGCACTTGAGGGTGTCAAGATCAACGGTACCGCAATCACCGGCGAGGATGTCCGCACGTTCGAGTTCAAGGGCAACAAGGTTGACATCGAGGGCCTGAAGGACGGTAATTACAAGCTTGAAGAAACGGTTGCACCGAATGGCTTTGAGCGGGTAACCTCCGCATTCGAGTTCGAGATCAAGGCTGGCAAGCTCATCCCGGGCGAAGCAGTGACATCTGGTGAATCCAGAATCACTGGCGATGCCGAAACCGGCGAGATCAAGGTTATGGATGCTCCTAAGAAGGCGGAAGTGACAACTGCAACAACCGCTCCGGCAGGACCGGTTTCCACAACCACCGCTTCCACTGCTGCAACGACCACAGCTACTACGGCTGAAACCGCTGTAGCTACGACAGCAGCAACCACGACCGAAACGACCGCAGCTACCACGGCTGCAACAACTGTGGCAACTACGACGGAAGCAGCTACAACTGCAACGACTGTAGCAACCACGACCGCAGCTACTACAGTAGCAACGACAACTACCACTGAAGCAACGACTGTTGCGACCACGGTTGAGACAACTGTTCTAGCAGAACAGGAAACAACTGCTCCTGCTGAAACAACAGCAGCCGCAGTTGTAGACGAAACCACAACTGCTGAAACAGTAGATTACAACGAGGAAACACAGACTTCGGAAACCATTCCGGAATTCATCGATGAAAGCACTGATTCCAATTCTACAGAACCGGCTCCGGAGTCGAGTGAGGATTCTTCCGAGTCCGAGAGTGAGAGTGAGTCCGAGAGTGAGAGTGAATCTGAAAGCGAAAGCAGCTCCGAGAGCGAAAGCATTTCTGAGAGTGTAAGCGAGAGTGAGAGCAATTCTGAGAGCAGCTCCGAGAGCAGTTCTGAGAGCAGCAGCTCCTCCAGCTCCAGCAGCTCCGAAAGCAGCAGTTCTTCCAGCTCCAGCAGCTCCAGCAGTTCCTCCAGCTCCAGCACTGGTACAACCACCAGCGAAGGATCTTCGCCTAAGACCAGCGATGGCGCAGGCATGATTCCGGCGGCTGTTCTGACTGTATCTGTTCTGACGGCAGCTCTGGCAATCGTTTCCAAGAAGCGTGACGACGAGTAAATCGACATCATGAACACGAGAAGCCCCCGCTATATGCGGGGGCTTCAGTCTGTCAAAAAACTCTCCTTGAAAGTGTGGAGCGAACTCAAAAGTTTTTGGTCCAGCTTTTTTCAAAAAGCTGGTCAGGCGCCAGTTATCCTAAACAACTATCTACTACTTGCTGCATAATCACAGAAAAACAAACCCGCCCCGCATCACTGGACGAACGAAATCCAGCTTACGGGGCGGGTTTGTGTAAGGTTCAGACCCCGGTGTAAATTAAGGTTTTCGGGATCCAAACAATAGTATACCATAGCTGTCGATTCTTGTCAAGTCAGGCGCTTGCAATACTTCGCACCAATATTGATCCACCCCGCACCCGATTTCAGTCGTCCCCAAGTGCCACCGTCAGAGGCCTTTGCGGTCTGCACGATCGTGTAGATTTCATTCCGGCTGACGGTCATGCGGATAGGATACTGCGCCCCGGCGGATGTCCGGACGTTGAGCGTGCTGCATACGATGCGCACCCTGAAACTGCCTGCGGGGTCTGAGGCAGGCTGTGCGGATGGCTGGGAAGATGGCTGCGCTGTGGGTTCGGCAGGCTTTGCAGCCGGGGCTTCCTGCATCGTCAGGCCGTAGTATCTGGCGATGGTCTCCGCCTCGGCTTCGGCCATGCGTTCCAGATTCCCGTCGTTCAGCAGCCACTCGGTCGCCCTTCGGTTCGTATGGAAGCTGTGCTCCAGCAAAATCCCCGGCACGCCGACCGATGCAGCGCCACGCAGAACGCCGTACCAGTCGCCGCCGGTTCCCTTTTTCTTGATAATGCGAGCTCTCTGATCCGTCTGCATGACCCGCTGCACCGTCTCCGCAAGATCCATCCCCAGTACATCCGCCGTGCCAGCGACGCAGCAGCATGCCAGCGGATAGTCCGTGGCGGAAACGCCGGATCCGATGCCGTTGCTGTGCAAGCTCAGGAACAGGTCACACCCAGCAGCCTTCCGGCCACGGGATGCAAGGCCGAGATCCTTGTCCTTGGTCGCTCTGGTCGTCACGACCTGCACACCGTAGCGTTCCAGCGCTGCTTTGAGCAGCAGGTGGAATTTCCAGCTAAAATCCGATTCCCAATATGCCCGGTTCGCCGGGCTGTTGTTGTACTTGCCGTAATGTCCGGCATCGAGACAGATTTTCATGTCTCATCCTCCTCCTTCGGCTTCATCTTTTTGATGATCTTCCTTACCCAGACCGCATCCGGGTTGATTTCAGCGTAGTTTTCGAGCACACTGACGATCTCCATTGCCGTAATGTAACCGAACACCGAAAATGCCGCAAACGCTCCTACAACGCCGGCAAGCGCTGCCGTATCATAGTAGGCTCCGAGCTGCTCGATGCCGATCTCCAGCCCGCAGGCGGTCGCCATGACGGTGATCTCCGCAGCCTTGTGAAGCCCTCCGATGCGCATTTTCTGGGAGCGTGGCCTGTCCGTGATATACGCCTTGATCACGCCCGTCACGATATCCGCAATCGCAAGCATCATAACGATCAGGATCATGATGATATACTGCATCTGAGCACCTCCTAATCCTCGTCATTCAGCGCAAGCACGCTATCTGTCGCATACTTCACACCGTTGATTTCCACGATTCCGCAGCCATTAAATGCAGAAATCACAAAGCCAAGTGCACCCTTAATGAAGCTTGTACCCGTGTCCGGATGGGTCGGGATTGGAGCTGTAACAAGCTGAGAGGAACCAAGCCATTTTCCGGTAGTGCTGCTGTAGGCGGTTTTATAGCACAGATACATACCTTGTCCGATTTCTGTGGATGTTTCATCTATGGCTGCTGTATATTGCGTGGAAATTGATGTTCCGTTATAGTGTGCAATGCAGATTTTTCCGGTGTTCGTTTTTCCGAGAAGCCAGCAGTAGCAGTCATCATACTGCCCCGGATTCATGTTATTCACAAAGAGGATGCCGTTTTTCGTTTTGTAGCCGTACCTTTGCTTATATCCTGCTGCCGTTCTCGTAACCCCTGCCACATCGCCTTTGCCTTTAGTATAAAAAATGACATTCGGAGTTCCGGTGCCGCTCTGCCCTTGGATGATGACTCCGATCTCTAAATATGTCTTTGAGTCAAGCACGCAGCTTATCACATTTCCGTCCAGATTTACCTCATCAAACCACCCCAGACTGTCAATGGCATTTGACACGTCCAGTGCAGAGTTAAAAGTGAGTTTTTCAATCGCCATTTTTATCCCTCCTCTGGTGTGAAAGTCCAGTCGCTCGTCATCGTCCCCGTCAGCATATGTTCCTCCACACGGTGGAAATCGTCGGTGACGGAGGGGAAGCCCTTTTCCGGCTCCGGCGGTTCCGCTGCGCTCCCTACCACAAACCGCATCGTGACAGGTGCGCCGAGTGCAAACTGAAACGTCATGATGCAGCCCTCACTTTCCGACGGACATGCAGCGTGCCGGTCAGCTTCTCATAGTCCGTTCCGCCGACTGTCAGGATGAAGTGCAGCCGGTAGGTTCCGCAGAGCTGCGAGGTATCCTCTGATGTGAGCTGCACCCGGAAATGCTGGCCGAGGACGGTATCCTCGACAAAGCCTGCTGCTTTGCACAGTGCAACGGCACCGGCAATCTGATGCTCCTCCACAAGCATTACCATCGAGCCGGCGCTGAACCCGGTGATCCCCTCCGGCTTGATCTCAAATGCCGGCAGTGTATCGCCGGAAAAGCATTCCATCGGCGGGAGTTCATCATAAAACCTCAGTGTTTCCATTGTATCCTCCTTTACAGATAGATCGAATGCAGCGCATCGAGATCATCCCGGAGCTGCCGCCGCACCTTGTCGCCTTTGGATGCCCGGATTGCATCGCCCATCGTGCGCTCATCCTCACCGCCGCAGGCGAGCTTGTACCCGCCCCGGAACGTCCACTGGATGCTGGTGAGGATGCTGTCATAGTCGTGGGGCTCCGTGTCACCGTAGCCCTTGTAGTTTTTGAACCGGATCCGCTGGCCGAGGTGGAAGTCCACAGGCTTGTGGACAGTTGCGTGAAACGGGCGGATGCTGTAGCCCCCGGCGTAGGTCTTGACAGGCTCCCAGATGCCGACATTCACCAGCTCGAATAAGGCTCCTTTGTTGTTGGCACCATCATCCTGGCACCAGTTCCAGAGGTAAAAATCGGTGAACGGATTATCGGTTAGTTCAATTCTGATATATGCGTGATTCTGATAGTCTTGTGACGGCTCATATTTCCAGCTCCACCTGCTCAGCGGTTTCAGCTCAGCACTCAGCGTTGATCTGACATACTGGATCGTAAAATCAGCGACCTCGCTGCTGCCCAGCTCGATCTCCTGCATTGTGATCTCCACGGTGGTATCCGTTTCGCCGTTGTTGTAGCCCCATCTTGGCTCGCCGAACTGCCCGAGCGTGACATAATCTGTATCATTAAGACCGGCGGCAGATCCGTAATCCGCATAGATGAATCCGGCAGCAACTGTCGCTGCATAGCGCAGGAAGTCTCGTGGTTTGTCAGACCGTGCATTTCCGTAAAACTTTGACGGGTGAGCTTCTGTTTCAAAATCATCCGCATAGATTCCGAAGATGGCATCCTTGACTTTGTAGTGTTCATCCTGACCTGCGTTGAAATCCGGGTGCTGTGCGGTTCTGTAGTTATCGCTTGCATCCTCTCCAAGATCATAGGGCAGTCTTAATCCGTGGTCGTCAAGCCTGTTCTGATCCCACTGTGCCACACGCGCATTCGCATACTGCCAGCCGAAGTTTTCATCGGCACTATATGGCTTGAACTTGAACGCCCAGACGATGCCGGTCTTGGTTTCCACATAGTCTCCTGCATTATGAAGAATAATACTGATGATACCTTCATCATTGCTAACGCCGTTAATGGTTAGTCCTTGCTTTCCGATGCCGGAAAGGAGCGAACTGCTGCAGCTCCATTCCGAGGTGATATTGCCGTGTTCGTCTTTTTTACCGCATTTGGATGAGATATCCGTGAACCCGATCACATCCTGCCCGGACAAGCTGAACAGCTCACCGGTTTTCTGCACATCCGTTACATAGAAAACGCCGATGTTCGACGGATCAGGCGTTCCGCTGCCGAACCAGTGCTTGACCTTGAGCCGGCAGCTTTTCATCTGAAAATATGTCATGCCAGGCACCTTGCACACGATGTTGAGCGTTGCCGCATATACGCCGCCGATCTCGTAGGCACCGTCTGCGCAGCACTGCTTTTTTGTTGTAGCTGAGATCACATGCCCATCGCCGAGCTCTGCAACCCTGTCCCATGAATGATTGCTGTAGTTGTAGCGCTCCACAAATACCTGGATATGCTCTTCAATTGCCGGCATATACTCACCCCTTGCTGTAGACTGGTATCACGATCTTGCATTCACGGTTTGCCGTCGTCTGCCGGATCGTGTACAGCTCGATGTCCCCTGTCTGTCCGTCCGTCTGGATGTTGAGCGAGACTGCACCGCTGCTCGGCACTGCAGGACCGTCCACGACAAGCTCCTGCGGGTAGGCGGATGTCGCAGAAGCAGTGATCCCCGCCTCACCGCGCAGCAGCCAGAAGCTTGGCGAACCGGTACCGGAATAGCTCATCGTGAAGCCGATGCTGTCGGAATCGCTCCCGGCGATGTAGGGCGTTTTCCGCAGGAAGTATCCGCCCATCGTGTAAATGTAGTCCGATCTCAGGGACTCTGCCATGCCGTCCAGCGTGAGGATACCGCCGGAGAACGTCACAGCCGGCACGTTCGTCTGTGCCGGCATGCCGTCATTGTCCAGCTCGATCTGCAGCGGGATGGTCACGCCATAGATGCCCGTCCCGCTGTACTTCTCACAGACATCCACGCCGCCGGTGATGATCCCGGCAATGCCTGACGTCTCAGGCAGCGTCTGCGGTGCAGTGCAGCCGAGGCTCAGCCCTGAAAAGAGCAGCCGTGTGAGCCGGACCTTGCGGGAGATCGCAAGCGCCTGTGCATAGCCGCATTCCAGCTCGACCTTGCAGGTCATCGTGTCTTTCTGTGCCGGATAGACGAGCGGATCGCCGTTTGCCATCGTAAAGCGTTTGGCGTTCGGTGTCCGCTTCTGTGCCGGCTTGCCCGTCCCGCCGAGCTGTCGGCAATCCGCAGCGACAAGCACGCCGTCTGCTGTATAAATATCCACAAACCGCATCAGATGGTCACACCTCCCGACTGTGCATTGGCGATTTGCAGCGCTTTGACGACCGCCGTCACGAGCGTGTCGTTGCCGAGGTAAACCGGCACGATGATGTCACCGCTTTGCTGTGGCTGCGGCTCTGTCGCCTGTGTAGTGTTGGTCGTGCTGCTGTAGGCGTAGCTGTTGTGGATAATTTGCTGTGCAGCCGGTGCCTGTACCGGAAGCGGCATGGACGCTGCTGTCTCGATCAGCCGCAGCACCGCAGGGTCGATCTCTGCTTGCAGCATCCCGCCGGTCATCGGCAGCTCCGGCATCTCCGGGAAGTCAGAGAGCTCCGGCCGGATAATAGCCGAAAGCTCCGGGAGCTCTGGCATTAGCAGCTCCGGCCTGATCACAGCCGAAAGCTCCGGAATATCAGAGATCACAGGCTTTCCAAGTTCAGGCAGCTCCGGCATCAGTAATTCCGGCTCGATCTTCGGCAGTGTGAATGCATCCTTGGCCGCCTGGACAGCATCCTCACCGACCTCCGGCATCTCTGTCTCGAAGCCGACACCGATGCCGAGTGCAAGGTTTTTGCCGATCAGATCACGCATCAGCTTGGAGGGCGACTGGATGCCGAGCGCACCCTTGAACTTGTCGAGGATGCCGCCGGAAAAGCCCGAGATCGTCCCGCCGAGCCAGTCAGCCATGCTCAGGATGCCGTTGCCGAGCCCCGTGACGATGTTCTTGCCGATGTTCAGCATGTCCTCCGGCAGCTTTTGCAGACCGTCAACGATTTTCTGTTTGAGGTCTGCTGCGCCTTCCTCGCCCTGCGTCACAAGGTCGGCGATAAAGGATCCGACACTGATCTTTGCATTCGTCCATGCTTCGGATGCCCATTCTGTGATGCTCTTCCAGCCTTCCTCGCAGCTCGTCTTGACATCGCCGAAAAATGTCTTGATGTCGTCAAGCCCGGAGAACCAGTTGTCCCAGAATGCATCAAAGTCAACACTGCCTGCACCATCGAGCACGCCGTTGATCAGCGCCATGCCGAGTGCCGCCCAGTCCTGCTCGCCGAGCACACGTCCGATCTCCTCGACCAGCAGCACAAACTCACCGGCAGATGTCTCGGCGAGCACGCACATGCCCTTGACGAGCTCCGCCACAAGCAGTGCACCTGTCTCCGCCAGCTGTCCGATCAGCTCAGGATCGAGCAGCGTGTCGATGATCACCGGCACAAGCCCAAGCACAGCGTGCTGTAGCTCGCCGATTCCGTCACCGGTCAGACCCTCGATGATTGCTGTCAGGAGCTTACCTGCCACCTCGATGACAGACGCCAGCATGGACGGATCGAGCAGTGCCTCACCGAGTGCCGTGATGATAACAGCCGCCGCACTGAGCAGCGGGTCGAGATTCTCCCCGACGAAGTCCGCCAGCATCGTGATGAGCTGCACAGCCACGCCAACGATGTCCGGCAGCGCCCCGATCAGACCGAGCACCAGCTCTCCGAGGATCTCACCGCCGAGCACGAGCAGCTCCGGCAGATTGTCAATGAGCGCCCTGGCGACCGTTTGCAGGATGGTTTTTGCAATGGTCAGGAGCTTCGGCACGGCGTCTTTGATGCCTGTCAGCAGCATCTTGACAAGATCTGCACCCGCATCGAGCATCCTGCCGAGGTTGTCTGTGATCGCCGGGAGGATGCGCTCCATCAGCGTCTGTCCGACGAATGCCGCGAGGTTTGCCCGCCGCTCCATACCGTCTGTCAGGCCGGTCAGCAGGCTCTCGCCGATCTCCATCAGCTCCGGCACAATGTCCGCAGCCGCATCCGGGAGCCGGATCAGCGTCAGGATCAGCGTGTCAGCGATCTCTCCGGCGTGCTCCTTGATGCCGTCCGTGATGCCCGTCACAATGTTGGATCCGAGTGCCGACCACATAGCCGATGCGATCCCGGCAAGGTCGCCCTCGCCGATGTCGGCATTTTCGTAGGCTTCCTTGACCTGCGAGATGTACGAGCCCGCATCCTGCACGAGCGACCGCAGCGGCGCTGTCATGCCCTCATAGAGCGATACACCGAGCGCCTCCGCCTTGGATTGCAGGCTCTTGATGTCGCCCTCGAGGTTGTCATTCATGGTCTTCGCCATGTCCGACATAGCGCCGTCACATTCCCCGATCGCCGCAGTCAGATCGTTGAACTCATCACCGCAGCCCGCAAGCATGCCCTGCGCCGCCGCAATGTCCGTTTTGTTGAATATGTCGTTGAGAACGCTCGTCTTCTGCGCGTCCGTCATGCCGGTCAGCGCCTTGTCGAGGTCGCCGAAGATCTCGTTCAGCCCCCTCAGATTGCCCTCCGCATCGAGCGTCGCAATGCCGAGCGCATCCAGCCGTGCTCTTGCCACGTCCGTCGGCGCACTCAGGCTCAGGATCATGTTCCGGAGCTTGGTGCCGCCCTCTGCGCCCTTGATGCCGCGGTTCGCCAGCACGCCGAGCGCAGCATTCAGCTCGACTGTGCCGCCCTTCAGTGACTTGGCTGTGCCGCCGACCGTCAGGATGGCTTCACCGAGCTGTGCCACATTGGTGTTCGCCTTGGATGCCGTCCTTGCAAGCTCATCGCCGAAGTGCGTCAGGTTCTCCTTGTTTGCTTCGATGCCGAGCGCAGCCATCGCATCGGTCGCCAGATCAGATGCCCGCGCCAGCTCCATGCCGCCCGCAGCCGCCAGGTCGAGCACCGCCGGGAGCGCGTCCGCTGCCTGCTCCGCCGAATAGCCGGCAAGCGCGAGGTAGTTCAGTGCGTCCGCTGCCTCAGAAGCCGAGAATGTCGTGCTTTCACCGGCAGCCTTTGCCGCATCGCTCAGCAGGTCGAAGCTGTTCACGCCGTCCTGGATCGTGTCACGGGTGATGCCCATCGTGGCAATGACCTGCGACATCGAGTGCTCAAACCCGGAGCCGACGCTGACAGCATAGCCTCCGAGCGCCGCCATGCCGGCACCGACCGCTGCGACCGCACCGCCCACCACTGCCATTCCGGATTTGGCAATGGATCCGAGCTTGTCCAGCCCCGCTTCAAAGCCGGATTTGTCGATCGCCGTATCGAATTTCAGTGTTCCGTCAAATGTCATGTTCTCACCTCACACCATCATAGAATCCCACAATGCATCCCCGAACGCTTCCTCCTCCCGTTCCCACGGGAGCCTGATCTGCCGCTGTATCGCTGCGATGCGCTGCCGTTCCGCCTTGTTCCTGATCTTGGAGAGATCACAGGAGCGGTATCCGATGCGCTTCATGCAGCCTGAGTCCTCCGGGAGTGCCTCAAACAGTGCCCGGAATTTCCACCAGTGCAGATATCCGACCTCCAGGAGGTCGATGCCGTAAAACCGCCGGAAGTCCCCGACGATATACGCCGCATCCACCCGCCAGTCAAACACCGGCGGGCGTTCCGGCTGTTCATCATCATCTTCTTCTGTTTCTTCTGGATCCTGCCGTAGTCCGTCTGCCCGGTAAAAGCCGAGCAGCGCCGTGACAAGTGCTGCCGTCACATGCTCTGGAGGACCACTCACCCACATGAGCGCAGCCACAGCCCGTTCCTCCGGTGTGAGCGCCCGGTCGGCGAGCATGTCCGCAAACTGCACCCAGTCCCGGAAGTCCGTCAGCACGCTGTACCGACGCCCGTCCGCCTCGATGTGTTCCGGGAGCGCATCCAGCAGCAGGTGGATCATTTCTTTCTCCCGGCAGGCCGGTACTTGCTCAGACGCTCCATCCGGCGCTGCACGGAGGCGTTCTGCTGTGCTGCCACGAATTCCAGGAAGCTCATGTACATGTCCTCATAGACCGACACGTTCTGCGCCAGTCCGTCAAACAGCTTGTCGGCCTCCTCCGGGAACAGCTCCCGGAAGAGCACCTCGTACATGTGCAGATAGCCGCGCAGCATCTCGGATGCCTTCCCGTCACGGGGCACAGCCTCTTCCGCTTCCCGCATCCGCTCGAATGCATTCTCATACCGCTCCATTGTCGGCAGATCACTCAGATCCAGCGTCAACGCCATATCCCTGATCTCCCAGATCTTCGGATCCTTCTGTTTCACCTGTGCCTTCATTGTTTTCCTCCTCGTTTGATGCCGTAACTGTAGGTGCCGTCAGAGCGACACCAGCTGCTCATGTGTCCTCTGTGAAAGTAATGGTCTCCCAATCGTCCGATGTGGCCGCCGTGCCCTTGACGGCTGCGCCTCTTGCCTTCATCGTGCCGCTATAGGTGTAGATGTTGATGTTGTCGCCCTCTGCGCCAGAAATCACGGAGTAGTCACGCTTGTAGGCAACATGCGTGCCGTCGCCCTCCGTATCGACAACAATGATGGATAGCACGGCATCATCACCGATCCGTTCGCCGTCCGTGATCTTGATGATCTCGCCCTGCACCGGGTCGCCGGTGTACTTGTCGAAGCCGTAGTCATAGCTCGGCGCATAGCCCACAACATCCGTCTCCTGGAACGGCTCGTCCACATACTGCCGGGCGTACTCCTGCGCATTCTTGTTGTGTGTGAAGCTCGTGAACTTATGGATGCGATGGTAGACCAGCGATGTGCTGCCACTCTGGCTACCTGTCAGAACGCCCACAAATGCGAGCTTCTTGTGTCTTGCTACAATTGCCATGATATATTCCTCCTTACTCGTAAATAAGACGTAACTGTATCTGATAGCGTGCCGCATCTGCATCGGCATCGAACACATACCCGGACGTCAGCACCTCGATGCTCACCGCCTCGTGTCCGTCCAGTGCCGGCAGCACGCCTGCCTGATTGTTGTCATAGATCCAGTCCGTGAATGCCTCATAGAAATCTGCGTTCGCAGTATTCTGCTCTACATCCGCAGAATACGGCTCTCTGGATGCGAACACGAACAGAAACTGCCGCAAACAGTCTCCGTCCGTGTATTGCTGATAGATGGGATTGCAGGGGACGGCTTCAACAGAGTACTCAGTCGGCTCTGCGCCGAGGTAGTCAACACAGAACACGCCATCCCGCATTCCCTCAAATTGCATGAGATAGGTTCTCACACTGTCGATGATAGCGCTCATAATTCCTCCTGTGCCGCTTTCAGGATCTCCCGCTTGTGGTCAGCCTTCATGCGCTCGAACCAGAGCTTCCCCCGCAGTCCGCCGGAGCCACCCTTGTTGATGTAGTACTCACGCCGTGCCTTCGGCTCGGTGTTGATGATCTCGCCCGGCTTTTCTGCCTTGTGGGAATCCCGCATCTTTCCTGCGTTCCGGTAGATCGGCTTTGCGACTGGTACATAGGGCTTCATCTGCTCGATGCAGGCGCTGTCGATCTTGTCCTGCGCCCGCCGGAGACCTCTGTCTGCTCGTGCCCTGTTGAATGTCATACCAAGAAAACTGATCATTTTGCCGTCACCTCGATGTGCTGTACCGCTGCCGATCCATACCGGAAATCCTTGACGGATGTCACCGTCAGTACTGTGCCAGCCGGTGCTGTATTCTCCGATGCACCCTTCTCGATCTTGTCGTCCCTCTTTGGCATATAGGTGATGTTTCCGGCCGGAATGATGCACAGGATCCTGTCATCCGGGTCACGGGTAATGCCGTTCACCGTCTCGCCGTGCGTGTCCTCCCAGTAAACGGGACCCATCACATGCGGAACATAGACCGGCGCCCGGTTGACGACCGTCTTTTCCCATACGGTGCAGGCTGCCATGTTTGTAAACACTACGCATCATCTCCAGTCGCCCACAATTCGATCGCTCCGTATACCTGCTGGATCAGACCGAGAAGCCGGAGCTCGTTTTTCGTGAAGTAGAGCGATGCCCCGGCGTTTGCGTAGGTCGTCGTCAGGCTGTAGGCGCCGATGCTCTCCGTGCCCTGCGATGCGACCGACATGTCCCGGGCGATCACATCCATTGCACGGGAGACGGCATCCACCACGACCGATTTGACCGCCAGAGCGTAGTCGCCGGAGGCGTCCTCCCGGATCCGCTCGTCGATGTCAACACCGTATTCCTTGCCGGTCAGCCGCAGCTTGGCAGATGCCTGTTCCAGCAGCGCAGGGGCGGATTCCTCCTGCGCTGCCGTCAGACTTTTCCCGACCGCCTTGATGTCATCGACGGTCGCATATACTGCGCCCATCAGCCAATGTCGCTTGCCTTGACAGTCACATAGCCGACCGCCACGACCTTGGAGCTGGAGAGGTTGACGATCTCCAGAACGTC
>JAFXOO010000307.1 GCA_017528675.1 Oscillospiraceae bacterium
AAGGATTCACACGGGGAGGAGAGGTATCTCCATGTCTGCAAAAACGGCCCCGTATTCAAGGCTGAGGAGGTGCTGTGGTAATGGCTGATCTGTCTGTCAATATCTGCGGTGTTGAATTCAAAAATCCGATCATCCCGGCATCCGGTGTATTCGGTTATGGCCGGGAATATGAGGAGTTCTACCCGCTCTCCAGACTTGGCGGCATAGCCACCAAGGGTACAACCGGCACAAGACGCACGGGAAATCCGGCACCGAGAATCGCTGAAACACCGTCCGGCATGCTCAATTCTGTGGGTCTCCAGAATCCCGGAATTGATGCGTTTATCGAAACGGAACTGCCTTATCTGCTGCAAAAGGATACAGTCATCCTTGCCAATATTGCCGGCTCTACCCCGGAGGAATGCGCAGAGGTCGCAGCAAAGCTTGAACCGACTGATGTCCACATGATTGAGCTGAATATTTCCTGTCCGAATGTCAAGCAGGGCGGTGCAGCATTCGGTACATCCTGCGTGATGGCCGAGCAGGTGACTGCGGCTGTCCGCAAGGCAACCACCAAGCCGCTTGTTGTCAAGCTCTCCCCGAATGTGACGAGCATTACGGATATCGCCAAGGCTGTCGAAGCAGCCGGCGCTGATGCCGTTTCTCTCATCAATACACTCCTTGGCATGCGCATTGACATCCATACAAGACGTCCGGTTCTGCATAATAATGTCGGCGGTCTGTCCGGTCCGGCGATACTGCCGGTAGCGGTGCGCATGATCTGGCAGGTGGCAAATGCTGTCAACATACCGGTGATCGGCATGGGCGGTGTTTCTACCGGCGAGGACGCCATTGAGCTGATGATGGCGGGTGCGTGTGCGGTACAGGTCGGCATGGCTTGTTTTACAGATCCGTATGCGCCGGTAAAGATTATTGACAGCATGAACCGTTTCCTCGATGAAAACGGCATCGCTGCTGCCCGTGATGTGATCGGCACTGTCAGGCCGTGGTGATGTCATGAAGATTATGGGTGTGGATTTCGGAGATGCCCGCACGGGTCTTGCCATGTGCGACAAGAGCGAATTCCTGGCATCGCCGCTGACGGTTGTGCAGGAGCGGGACTTCCGCCGCTGTGCGCAGGCTGTTGCTGCTGCTGCAATGGAGCAGAAGGCGGAACTGATTGTAGTGGGCTATCCGAAGAATATGAATAATACCGTTGGGGAGCGTGCCGAAAAATGTACTGCATTTGCAGAGCTGCTGCATGAACTGACGGGACTCGAATGCGTGATGTGGGATGAGCGCTGCACGACTGTTTCGGCGCACAATTATCTCAACACAACAAATACCCGTGGCAAAAAACGCAAGGCAGTTGTGGATGCTGTTGCGGCGGTGATCATCCTTGACAGCTATCTTGGCTACCGGAAAAACCATAAACCAGAATGAACCCAAAGCCCCTCCCCGGCGGGGAGGGGCTTGCAGTTATTTCATCACGGATGTGATGTCATCGAGGACATTGCCGGCTGCTTTGAGCATTTTTCCGGCATTGCGCTTGATGCTGTGCTTTTTCTTGTCGGCAGCGCTGAACATCATAAATGCGGCTGTTCCGACGGATGCACCGATGGAAATGCTTTTTACCAGGGCGTTTCCGTTCATGTGTCTCCCTCCTTTGCATGGATTCTGTGAATAGTATCTCCATGCTGTATTTATTTTTACATGCCATTTTTTGATGAATCGTGAGGTTATGACTATGAGCCGTCTGCATATCGTTCTCTGTGAACCGCAGATTCCCCAGAATACCGGGAACATCTCCCGCACCTGCGCCGTCACCGGTGCGAAGCTGCATCTGATCCGGCCGTATGGCTTTGAGATCACGGACAGGAATCTCAAACGTGCCGGGCTTGATTACTGGGATAAGCTGGAAATCTATGAATATGACGGCTTGTCCGGTTTCATGGCGCAGCATGCGGGGGATCTGATTTACTATTTTACCACAAAGGCTCGCAGCGCCCACAGCGATGTGCAGTATCCGCAGGACAGGGATGTTTATCTGATGTTCGTCAGAGAGGATGCCGGTCTCCCGGAGGAACTGCTGGTACAGCACCCGGAGACTTCAGTCCGCATTCCGATGCGGCCTACGCTGCGGAGTCTGAACCTGTCTAATTCTGTGGCAATTGCTGCCTATGAAGTGCTGCGGCAGTGGGATTATCCTGAAATGACGGCAAAGGGGGCACTGACAAAATATGCCTGGGAATCATCGCTATGATCTGCTCATTATCGGCGGAGGTGCATCAGGGCTTGCAGCGGCAGTCACAGCCAAAGCACTGGGAGCAGAGCGGATCGCCGTACTCGAAAAGCAGCAGCGTGTGGGCAGGAAACTGCTGGCAACCGGGAACGGGCGCTGTAATCTGAGTCATACGAGAATCTCTGCCGCTGATTACAGCGGAAGTGTTGACACAGCGCCGATACTCATGGAATTCGGCGGTGTTGCAGGTTTTTTTGAGAATCTGGGGCTTTATACCCGGACAGATGATGCCGGACGCATGTACCCTTACAGCATGACCGCCACTGCGGTGCTTGATGCCTTCCGGCTTCGTATGCGTGAGGATGGCGTCGATGAGCTCTGCGGCATGGATGTGCAGGCGCTGAATCGGCATAATGGGCTCTGGTATGCGAAAACACCGGAGACCGTCTTTGCCGCCCCTTGTGTGATATTTGCAGCCGGAGGTCATGCTGCGCCGAAGCTCGGTACGGACGGGAGCGCCTGGGAATTGTTGAAACGACTTGGTGTTCCGCTTGTTCCGCCAGTCCCCAATCTATGTCCGGTATTATCGGATCCGACGCTGCTCCGTCCGCTGAAGGGGCTTCGTGTCAAGGGAGAAATCACGCTGTATCAGGGAGATAACGCTCTGCGGGCAGAGCAGGGCGAAGTGCAGTTCACGGAGAAAGCCCTCTCCGGCATCTGTGTGTTCAATCTTTCCGGGCTGATTGAACCTGCACGCAGTCAGGATTATTATTTCCTGTTTGATCCTCTGCCGGAGATAGGCAATGATCTTGAAAGCATGCTTTACACGCTGCAAGGAACACGTTATGGCATGACCTGTGAGGAAATGCTCAGCGGGCTCCTGCCGAAGCCGCTGCTCCGGATGGTGTTGAAAAAATCCGGAATTCTGCCGGAATCCATCTGTTCAGAGCT
>JAFXOO010000308.1 GCA_017528675.1 Oscillospiraceae bacterium
CACCCTCATTCCAGGTCACATTCTTCAACGGGTGAAGCTTTACAATGAAATAACCGCCCTCACCTGTTTCAAAGCGATATTCCTGAGCAGCGCCCTCCTCATAACCACGCTCATCCAGATAGATGACACTTTCATTCTCCTGTCCGGAAGGTGTTAAGCTGGTGACCGGGACATACATCTGAATAAAGATTTTACCTATATGCAGATTTCGGGAAATTGGCTGAATGGCAGAGCTCACAGCCATTACAGCATCAGCTTCCGATTTAAACTGCCCGCTTACAACCATATAAAAATCCAGAAACTCCCGTGAGCATATCTGAAACTGGTTTTCTTGTCCGGGTGGTATAGATAACATCACTCATATCCCCCCAATCATGAAAGGTAATGCAATGATTGCGCCGGATGGTATACATTGCATTTTTACTCTTTCTTATTATAGCATGAAACTGTTAAAATGTAAATAGTTTGCAATATAAAGCAAATATATTTGTGAATAATGCCATATTGGTCCAGAGGGTTTCTGTGCATTATTATACCGTCTATGGACTCAAAGTGGATATGCTGACTCAGGAGGGGCTGAGCTTTGCATAAGCGATCAGCACCAAATCAAAGATTTGGGCTGCCTGCTTATCGCCCCTCCTGAACCTCCCCCGGCATAAGCAGACAGCCAGCGAGCCTGCGAGCGCCGCTGGTCGCTTAAAGCGAAGCAGGGCGGTGACCGCCCTGCACCCGCAGGTTTTGCTTTTGCTGAGTTGTTGGCATTGCTTCCCCAATGGGGAGGGGTTGGGGTTGGGGTGGGGGCGCCAGCACCAGAAAAGGACTTTGTCTACATGCCAAAAATGCACCCGAATGATCGGGTGCATTTTCAAACATACTGTTCCGTAAATTTATGGACGGTCGAAATTCGGGGTTGCTTCCTGCCACTTGAGCACCTTATCCTTCATTGCCTTGCAGGTGTCTTCATTGCTCAGATACTCCACCAGCAGATCTGCTTCCGCCTCAGCCATGCGCTTGCAGTTATCATCATTCAGCAACCACATTGTCGCACGGTAATTGGTATGATAGCTGTGTTCAAGAAGAATTGAAGGCGTACCGACATTAGTTGCTCCACGCAGAACGCTGTAGTAATCCAGATCAGGTTCCTTGTTGCCACGGCGTTTCCAGATATCGCCGCCCTGCTTTGTTTCCATAACCACTGCCACCAGATCAGCAAGCTTCTGGCCGAGCTCATCGGTAGATCCGTTGATGGCACAGCATGCAAGCGGTGCATCAACAGAACTGCTGCCGGCAGCGTTGCTGTGTATGCTCAGGAACAGATCACAGCCCTTGGAAACCATACCACGGTCAACGAGCGCCATATCCTTCTCCTTATCCACACGGGTCGTAATGACTTCAACGCCACGGGCTTCAAGAGCTTCCTTCAGATGCAGATGCATTCTCCAGGTGAAGTCGGATTCCTAGTAACTATCTACAACCGGGCTGTGGTTATACTTGGCATAATGGCCGGCATCAATACAGATCTTGATCGGATTATAAACACCGTCATCGGTAAAGTGATAGCTTGTACCGTCAATCTCAACATCACCCGTTGCCATCAGACCATCTTCAAAGAAATAATACTTCTTCGCCTGATAATTCGTCCATCCCGTCGCCATCAGACCGATAGAATTGAAATAGCGGGTACCGTCCTCCATCTTGAGAAGGCCAACTGCCATTTCGCCATCTTCTTTGTAATATCGTTTACCGCTGTCTGTATCCTTAAATCCGGATTCTGGATTTCCGTTTTTGTCAAACAAGTATGTCTTGCTGCCGATGACTGTCTCACCGGTTGCCAGAAGCCCGTCCGGTCTGAAGTAGTACTTGTTGCCGTCAATGGTCTGCCAATCCTTTGCGATAACGCCGATCTTGTCCGCATAGCGCCTACCGTCCGTACAGTCGAGCCATCCGCCGAAGCCGAGTGCACCCTTCTCATCAAAATAGTAAGCCTCGCCGTCAATCTCCGTCAGACCAAAAGCCTGAGAACCATTTGTGACATCGAAATAGAAGATACCGTCATTCGTGTCAAGCCAGCCGGTTGTCATGGCGCCGTCCTGACCAAGGTGGTAGGTCTGCTCGGCAAGCTTCACATAGCCCGTCTGCATTTTGGCATCCTCTGAGAAATAATAAGTCGTACCATCAAGCGTCGTCCAGCCCTCAGAAAGCGTATAATCCTGATTCGCATGGAGCCTGTCCGAATCATCATTGATCCAGCCGGTCTGCAATACGCCGTTCTCATCGGCATAGTACTGAGCACATCCCAGCGGCTTGACATCTTCACCGGCACCACAGCGGGAAGAATAGATCAACAGCTCTGCCGCATCGGATGCATTGATAGAACCATCGTTGTTGATATCCGCAATCTGCTCCGCCTGGAAGTCGTTGGAAGCAACATCGTACTTTTCCGCAATGAGTGCACCGGCAGAAGAACCGCCGGCTCCGGCAGCAGATGCAACGATCAGAATACATGCAGCATCACTCGCATCCACGTTGCCGTCGCCGCCAAGATCTCCCTTCAGGTAATCCGGTGTCACGCTGAAATGACCCGTCAGTTTTTTTCCGTTATCAATATACGATGCACCATTTGTGTCATGAATCAGTCCGCTTCTGGCGTCCGGATCAGAAGCAAGACTGAGCGTCACATTCAGAATTGTGCCATCCGCAGACTTTGCCAAAGGATAGTCCGCATACTCCTCTGCCGGAAGCGATGCTTCAGCAGCATCAGCCTGTTCTTCAGTTGCTTCTTCTGCCTGCGTTTCATCATCCGCAGCACTTTCGTTCTCTGCAATGGTTTCATCCTGTGCAGAAGCTGTGTCTTCCGCATCCGTTTCTTCAGGTTCGGTTGTTTCTGCCGCATTCTCCGTCGCAGGTGATTCTGTCGTATCAGGCACCTCTGTCCCAGTTACGGTCTCCTCAGCCAAAGCAGCCGTTTCAGGCGCAACCGCCACATCCTCCGCAGCAAAGCCTGACATCATCGCTCCATTGGAAACAGTGAGCAGACAGCTCATCAGAACACATGCAAGTTTTGTATGCTTCAAATCTCCCATCTCCTTAGTCGCTGTAATTGATTTGTAACATTTACATATACACTATACCACATTTTAGTGAATTTGTCAAGCGTTTTTCATGAGTTTTGCGTATTTTCTTAATTTTATTATACGCAAAGGAGAAAAACAGCTCCAAAAAGACACAATTACTATTTGACATCCTTGCCATAATCTGGCGTTTTTCTGTTTTGCTCTACGAGGCGGACATTCCCTTTGCAGATGTTGTGCCCGCACAAACATGCCCCGCTGCTGCAACCGGCACGGAATCTTGCCGCATTGTCAGCAACGGGGCTTAACTACAATACAATCAGCCGCTGAACGGCAGTTCAGGAATCAGCTCTACAACGTATTTCAGAATCGTCAGCGAATCCACCTCATCCGGATTCCCGCCGGAGAGATTAGCGTCCGCATTGATGCGTCCCTGTGCCGGAATAGGATCACCGACCATCAGACTCTTGTTAAGGGAAATCACATCAAGAATATTGACCGTCCCATCGCAGTTGACATCACCGCAAATATCCGTGTAGGGCTCGTCAGAAGATGGTGTCTCCGTTACCGGATCGGTTGCGGGTTCTGTCGGCACTTCCGGTTCCGTGACCGGCGCAGTCGGAGCATCTGTCTCCGGTTCCGTCGGGAAATCGGTCTCCGGTTCTGTAACAGGTTCGGTTTCCGGTTCCGTCGGCGGCACCGTCCCTTGCGGCTGCACATTGACCACATAATTCACACAGTATGCACTCTGCCCATTGGAACCGAGCAGCACGGTCTCCCCCGCTGCAAACTGTCTGCTATAGAATTCATACACAACATCATTGGAGCTCTCCGCAGTCAGCGTCGTCTTGGTATACTCTCCCAGCCACGCCGGCACATTCTCCACACGGGAATCCAGACCGATGTAGACTGTCACATCATCCCCTGCTGTAAACGTTGCAGTATCGGTTGATGCATTCTTGGAATCACACGCTGTCAGCACCGCTTCCGAACCATCCAGTTCCTCCGGCAGCATTGTATAGACAAAGCTCCGGTCGCCGTACATTGTCAGTCCCGTCTGCGCTCGCTCTGCCACATCCCAGCCGCCGCTGTTTGCCGTATCAAGAACCTTCAGATCCTTCACCAGATGCACGCCGGAGGGCACTTCCTCCCTGCCGAATACAAACCAGTTCAGGTTCTCAAGATAGCCCTCACCGCCGATAAATTTGATATAGAGATTGTGAATGCCCTTGAGCTCCGGAATTCCGACGGTCAGATCTGTCCAGTTGCCAAAGCCTCCCGAACCGCCGAAACGTACTCTCGCCAGCGGTGTTTTCATCGAATCCGCATACAGCTCCATCACGCAGGGATTTCCGGAAATGCGTGCTGTAAAGGATTTAGCACCATCCTCGAAATCCATCCGCTTATACATCACATAATCATTATTCTCGATATAGCCGATATTCTGTACACCGTTATCATCAGACGTATCCTCCGTCTGGATGCCTTCCATATCAGAGAAATCCTCAGCCTCAATGCGCTCAAATGCTGAGCGTCCCGCAACAGGTCCCGTCTCCGGCGAAACCTGCACCGTCCCTGCCGGGAACGCATCCACGGTCAGGTCATTGATGTAGTACTCGATATTCATATAGCCGTCTCCGAGGTAATCACCCTTGTAATCCGTCGGGTCGCCCGGATTCAGGCCTCTTGCCTCCTCCCACGCATCGTCCATACCGTCATTATCCTTGTCGGTGATGGTCTTTTGCAGGACAGGACCGGGATAGCTGTAGGAAACGCCGCACTTGATGCTGTATTTATTCAGATCAGTCACAGCCGAATCATACGCCGCCGTACCGGAACAGGAGCCTGTGCCAGTCCTGGTCTCATTGGCACATTGCTGGTCGATGGCCGTCCGCTTATCGGGTGCAATGCCGTTGCCGGCAAAGCTGATGACATGCTCATAGGATGCCTCAGCACTCTCGCATGTTGTGGCGGTCGAGGTATTCTCGCCGTTGTTGTCGATAGAAAAG
>JAFXOO010000309.1 GCA_017528675.1 Oscillospiraceae bacterium
CTGAATCAAAGGTTTTTTCTGTTGCAGAAGCCCAAGAATTAAGTAATCTCCAATATACCAAACTCTGCGAGGCAATTACAGGTTTAGGCTATGTAATTGTACCGGATGAAGAAATCGTAAATACTGCAGAAGCCATTCCTGTTGAAAACAAACAATCACAGAACGATCCCTATGAAAAATTAATTAAAGAATTTGACAAACTTTCGCTGGAAGAAAAATACAAGTGTTTGGTAAAACTTGTACTGAATATTGCAGCAGAAGATGAAAAGGCTCATAAAGTGATTGCCGAGCAATTTGTGCAGCAAGTCTTGAACATGAGACTACAGTACTCGTATATTGCTGTCTTTTTAAAGGCGTTCTTTGCACATTGTAACGCACTTGGCAAGGCGAAGTTATCAGACATGATCGATTACGCTGCCGACTATTACCGCAGCAGAATTGAAAAGGGAATAGTTGCAGAAAAAGCAGATAGTGTCCTTAGCAAAGCAGGATTTGAAGCAAAGGATGTCAGACAGATTGCCCTTTTTAATCCGCTTAAGAGATCTTTCATCGAGAATTATTTTACCTATGACAAAGCCGAATACCTCATTTGTATCAACGTGATTTTATGGGATACATTAAGTAATTATGATAAAACCGAGGTACTACGTTTATGCGATGAAAAACTTGCCAGTTATTATGAAAAGATCAGTTGAATTCCAATAAGGGACTAGTAATCATCAAAAAAACGCTGGACTGTAATGCTGTACCTATATAAACGCAAAAAGCGATCAATTAGGAGGCGGCTATGGAGAAGAAACTTTACAAGTTAATCGGAAAAGATGGAAAACAGTATTTCTCTGAAACGAAGGGAACACTAGGCGGGCATAAAGGCCTGAAGATATATGGCAGACTAGATTGCCCATCTGCGCTTCGGCATATTGCAAAAGGCCAGTATGTCAAATATCGTGTGTTCTTTGCGGATGAAGAATCAGCGATTGCTGCTGGATACCGTCCCTGCGCTAAATGCATGAAGGAAGCGTATTTGAAGTGGAAGTCTACACAGAACAACAAGTAATCTAATCAGCGAAAACAAGGGTGGAACAGTCTTCCTGAACATCTAGTATTGATCCATTTCACATTTAAGTTATGACAGAAAAGGAGGTACCCCTATGCCACCCAAAAAAGAAGAAACCGCAAAGCAGGTCTTTACTCGCTATTATCAGTCCTTCGCCGAGCAGTACGGCATTGAAGGCTATGCCCATTTCCTCGACATCATCAGCAGTGATAACCCTCGTATCGCTGCTGAAAAGCTCGTCCCCGGCAAGCGAAATGGTCTGCTATGCGGGACACTTGACCACACTGCTAAGCAGTACCGCATCCAGTGCATCCCGGTGGATGTTCCGGATGGCGCTGCCGGGAAGCAATTCATCAAGCAGATGAAACAGCTCACCGAACGCTATAGCTATTCTCAAGAAATCGAGGAATATCCGGAGGAGCAGCGCATCTATGTTGCCCTTGCATTGCTCCAGACAAAGGCATTCGGCAGCACGTGGTTCAATGAGCATCTGACAGATGCAGTGACCGTCCTTGCGGAGCTGGACAATGCTGTCCTGCTGCAGGAGCTGCTCAACATGCGCCCGGTCACATCGCTCAAAAAGAAAGATCTCAAGGAATATCAGGCTGTCTGGGTGGATATCTGCGAGCAGAAAGGAGCGGAAAAATGTCTGCTCGTGCTCAAGAACTTCTGTACAGGAAGGGACGTGCAGGATTGCTTCATTAACTGCGACCTACTCTGTAAGATGCACCGGAAGATCGGCACTGATCGTGGTGAGTACTATTTTCTGGACGGCCATGTGCAGGAGTACGTCTATGAGAACGGGCATGTACAGGCTGTAGCTGCCGGAACGGAGCTGTACACCGTATCGCTGAGAGTCGATGAAGATCAGGTCACGTCTGCCGACTGCACCTGCCCGGACAGGCAGAAAGGCAATTTCTGCAAGCATATTGTTGCCGCTGCATGTCGGTATTTTTACGAGCTGGGTGCAGCGGAATATGACAAAGCTGCTGGTAAAACGGCGAAGAAGCCCGCTGCAAAGCCGAAGTCTCCCGCAGCAAAACCTGCGCCTGAGAGCTCCCCTGCATCGCCGATGCCAGAGATCGACCCGGAGATCATCGCCAAGGCAGGACTCACGCTCGAAGGCGGCACACTGACCGCCTGCAAACCACCGAAAAAACTCCCGGAGCTTGTTCTACCGGAGGGCATCGCAGCGATCTCAGCAGGCGCATTCACGGATGCCAGGATCGACAAGCTGATCCTCCCTTCCACGGTCATCAGCATCCCGGACGGCTGCTTTACGGGCTGGAAAGCGATCAAGGAGATCGACCTCGGGAACGGTGTGGCGGAGATCGGCAGCAAGGCATTTGACGGCTGCGAAAAGCTCACTACGCTGCACATCGGCACAGGGCTCAAAGCATTCAAGAAAGACCTAATCGGAGAATGCAAGAAGCTCGATAATATCCATATTTCGCCGGATAATAAGAAGCTCTCGTCCTACTTCGGCACTGTATTCGACAAGAAGCAGAGTAAGCCGTCTTATGTCCCCTACCACAAGAGCGAGCTGATTTTGCCGCCCACACTTGTGAATTTCACGACCAACTGCATCGTGGGCAAGATCAAGACGCTCACCTTCGATCTGCGTGGCAGCAGTGCCGATGCATTGCTCGAACATCTCGTCAAGGGCAAGCAGGATTTCGCCATCCGGTCGGTCAATACGCTCCGGTTCCTGACAGATACGCAGGAATACACCCTCGAACTTTCCGGCTGCAAGAGCATGGTGGAGCATCCGTTCTATCCGGAGTATTACCCGGAGAAGCACACGGTCAAGCACTTTGTCGGGATGGTGACTGATACGATCCTCTACGGCAGTACGACGTTTAAATCGTTCAATATCACGCACAAGCACGGCGGTCACCAACGGCTCTCCTATTGGTACAATACCGGGCTTTGGTGCGAGACGGCGGCGATTATCGCTGGTCTGTTCGGCAAGGACAAGACAGCGCTCTGCGTTGCTGCCGCAAAGGGATGGTGCGAAATTGCGAACGCTTACGCTACGGATACGATCGAGATTGATCGTATTTCCCACGCTATGGAAAAGTACCCGGCAGGGCTCGGCGGCACGCTCGGATGTGAGCGTGCTGTCCGTGCCTGCATTTCGCTCTATGCGCAGGCAGGCGATGCCCTGCGTGGCTACGGCACAGCCGAGGAGCTGGAACGTGCCATTGCGATCTCTGTGGAGGAGAATGCCCCTGAGAGTACGGCTGTGCTCCTGCAGATGAAATATGAGCTTGAAGGTAATGCAGATCCCGCTGCGATCCAGCAGGAGATCGAACGGCGGTTTGCGCTTTGACAAGGGAGACCTTTCGGATACATGACGCAGTAAAATACAAATGGATTTAGGCGGAAGTCATATGGGCTTTAAAATTGAAAATGGTGTGCTGATAAAATACACAGAAGATCGGAATGTTACAGAGATTACCATTCCGGATAGGGTAACGAGTATTGGGCATGATGCATTCTGGGGCTGTGCGAGTCTTACAAGCATCACGATC
>JAFXOO010000310.1 GCA_017528675.1 Oscillospiraceae bacterium
ACGAAGAGCATCGTGAATGCATCAGGTTCGCTGTAGAACACACCAACCACAGAGTTCCGGTCATCGCCGGCACCGGCAGCAACGACACCCGCTATGCCATTGAGCTGTCCGTGGAGGCACAGAAGCTCGGCGCAGACGGACTCCTGCTTGTGACGCCGTACTATAACAAGACCACGCAGGCAGGTCTGTTCGCCCACTTCACAATCATTGCCAACAGCGTGAACATCCCGATCATCCTCTACAACATTCCCGGCCGTACCGGCATGAATATCGCCGTGGAGACGCTTGAGAAGCTCGGACACCACAAGAACATTGTTGCAGTCAAGGAAGCATCCGGCAACATCAGCTTCACAGCCCAGGTAGCAGCCGCATGCGGCGACCTGCTCGACATCTATTCCGGCAATGACGATATGATCGTTCCGATTATGTCACTCGGCGGCAAGGGCGTCATCTCCGTCCTGTCCAACATCCTGCCGAAGGAGACCCACGAGATCTGCCAGCTCTGCCTCGACAACAATTTCAAGGCAGCAGGCGAGATGCAGATCAAGTACCTCGAACTCATCAATGCCCTGTTCTGCGAGGTTAACCCGATTCCGGTCAAGGAGGCCATGAACCAGCTTGGCATGGCAGCCGGTGCATGCAGAATGCCGCTGACCAAGATGAACGGCGAGAACGTGGCAAGCCTGATCGCAGCCATGCGCAGAGTCGGCATGCCTGTATCCGTCGTAGACTGATTGTCTTCGGAGGTAAAAAGCAATGGAACAGACCAAGATCCTCATCACAGGTGCCAACGGAAAGATGGGGCACGCCGTAGCAGCCGCAATTGAAGGCCGTGACGACTGTATGATCGTGGCAGGCGTTGACATCAATACAGCGCAGTATGGCGGATTTCCGATTTACAGCAGCTTTGCGGAGTGCCCGGAAAAGCCCGATGTCATTATTGATTTCTCCAATCCTGCGCTGCTCGATGACCTGCTCAGCTATTGTCTGGTGAACGGCACCCCCGCAGTTCTGGCGACCACCGGCTACAACGAAGCACAGATTGCCGCCATCAAAAAGGCAGCCGGGCAGATTCCGGTATTCTTCTCGTTCAACATGTCTCTGGGCATCAACCTGCTGGTACAGCTTGCCAAGAAGGCAACCGCCATTCTCGGCGGCCAGTTCGACATTGAGATTGTGGAAAAGCACCACAACCAGAAGATTGATGCGCCCTCCGGCACAGCGCTCATGCTTGCGGATGCCATCAACGAGAGCCTCGGCAATCAGTATCACTACGTCTACGACCGCCATTCCAAGCGCCAGAAGCGTGAAAAGACCGAGATCGGCATGCATGCCATCCGTGGCGGTACAATTGTCGGTGAGCACGACATCATTTTCGCCGGCCATGACGAAGTCATCACGCTGTCCCACAGCGCAGCCTCGAAGGAGGTATTTGCCGTGGGTGCCGTAAATGCCGCTGTATTTCTGGCAAACCAGAAGCCCGGCATGTATGACATGAGCCAGCTCATGGCGGAGTAAACAACGCATATCACAGTCAGCGGAGCCGGAAGACTCCGCTGATTTGTTTCTGATGTCCTTTTCGTGCATGGGTGAGTGCACCTGCCGTTGGCACACGCTGTCCCTTTCCCGCATATACTGCACCAGAAAGGAGGCGATGCCATGGCGACCGTGAGCCTGTGCATGATCGTCCGGGATGAGGAAGCCGTCCTGGAACGCTGTCTGCTGTCCGCAGCCCCGGCCGTGGACGAGATTGTGATAGCCGATACCGGATCCATCGACCGCACGAAGGAAATTGCCGCCGCATTCACTGATCGGATTTACGACTTTCCATGGGAGGATGATTTTGCAAAAGCACGCAACTTTGTCTTTTCCAAGGCAAGCATGGACTACCAGATGTGGCTGGATGCGGATGATGTGGTGGAAGATCCCGCTGCACTCCGCCAGCTCACCGAAAATCTGACCGCCGATGTGGTCATGCTGCCCTATCATGTCGCATTTGACGGGCAGGGGAATCCCACGCTGCAATACTATCGGGAGCGGCTGCTCAGGCG
>JAFXOO010000003.1 GCA_017528675.1 Oscillospiraceae bacterium
TCCTGAGCAAGCGAAAACTTCACCGCTTTCGGGAACTGTTCGAGCAGCGGGTACCCGTAGATCATCATGTCCTGAACCTTTTGCAGAACCTTGAAGTCCTCGGTTGCCATGCCGAACCCCTCCATGCAGATGATGGGCGGGATTATAGCAGAAAAAGAGAGCTACGGCACAGATCGTTAAATACTCGCTCTGTGCCGTGAGAAAAGGTCGTTTTTTGGCTCAAAAATTTTCCCGCCTTCGGCGGGAAAGGGTCCGTCCCTTTCGGGACGGACACAGTTTTCAGTTAAGCAGCTGGCAGCTCTGCAAAAGCGAGACGGAAACCGATGGCCACGCTCGAGGTCGAGCGACCGTTGTTGCCGTAGAACGAGCAAGCGCCGAAGGACGAGTAGTTGTAGGAGCCACCGACGACGAAGGAACGCTCAGCTGCACCATTGTTGAAATAGCACAGATGAGAAGCGCCCAGCACGGTAGTGCTCTTCGGCAGCAGGCAAAGCGCCTGAAGCACCAGCTTCGCCGCATCGCTGATCGTGTTGTCACAGGTGATTGCACCGAAGGTGCAGTTGCGTCCGCTGTCAGACTGAGAAGTGATGCTGGTGGAGTACGTGATCTTGCTGCTGATGTAGTCCATCTTCACAGATCCGGAAGTCGTTCCGCTTCCGTTCGGAGTGATGAACGTGCCGTCAGCTGCGTTGATCGCCCTCCACGCCGCAGAGGAAGCCGCCTGGCTGTTGTCAGAGTCGGCAGCGTTGTTGTTGATGAGCACCTGAACTTCTCCGTACACAGTCCGGAGACCGCCCATCCACTCCCAGACGTTTCCGCACAGGTCCGCAATGCCGGCGGGAGACTTATCATGATAATAAGTCAGGGGGCCGGTGCCGGTCAGGATCCGTCTGCGCTGACCATTTTCGAAATCTCCGGGAATGGCGGTATAGATGCTTTCGCTGCTATGCTTGCCCCAGTTGTTGTTGCCGATCGGCATATAGCCGTTCTGCTCACACCAGAGCATCAGCGCAGCGTGTTCCACCATGGTCATAAGATGCCATCCGGCGCCTTTGGCCGTGCACCGTGCGATGGCAGTGTCCAGCGTGATGTTCGAAGTGTTCAGCACACCGGGCAGAGAATACGCACGGTTATTCATGACGATGCTCTGATATTTCCCGATGTAAATGCCAGGGACTTCCTGACCGTTGATAATGAAAGCCGGGAAGGTGGCAGTGCTGGTACCAAGATCGAGATCGGCATAGGTAGCCTTTGGCACGTACACCATAATGGAAGGATAGCCCAGGTCATCATACAGGATATGATTATTCGGACAGACGCCCTGAAGCGCCAGTTCAGCCAGATCAAAATGATTCGCCATTGCTCATCCCTCCTTATGCAATCGCCCACAGCGTGAGCGTTACGGTGTCCATGTCCAGCGGCACTGGTGTCGGAGGTTCAGGCTCTTCGCCTTCCTCCGCAGGTTCCGGATAGATGTATTCCCGTTTGGGAATATCAATTTCAGCCACATACCGCCTGCCGGCAGCTGCTCCGATAACCAGCTCACCATACTTGTCATAACAGACGTCAATGTGGACTTCCTGATCTTCCTGCCGTTTGGCCAGGTTGATCGTCAGGTCATCGTCAAAACAGACCTTCTTGCCGATTTCCTCATAGTCGATCTTCGGACCGACATTCTTTTCAATCACGATCATTTCAGAATCCCTCCAATCACTGTGTAGTTGATGGTTGCGCTCTTGGCGCTCCCGGTGTACTCAACCTTGAATCCGTTTTCCAGCCGGTCAGAGATAAGAACCTCTCCGACATTGCCGACAAAGGAAGCAACCTCCGGAATTACAATGTAATCGCCGGAGATGTGAGCCAGAGCTACCGTTTTCTTGGAGTTGTTGAACGGATAGTCATAGCTGTTGGTCAGCGCAACGCTTCCGTGTTCAATCTCCCAGGCGTTCTGTCTGGCAAAATTCAGCAGAAGTTCCAGAGCAACATGCGCATCGAACACGCCCATTTCAAGATTGTTGAAATTAACGGCGTTCTGCGGTGTGCCTTGCTGCTGAACTGTTCCCCGGTACTTCGTATGCTTTACGGCTCCCTGGGTAACAGAGGACGATTCCTCCACGAATATATCCTCATATTCGTCAACCTCGTCCATCCAGAAGGTAACCTGATACATCCTTAACTCACCTCGCTTTCTGTAATGACAAA
>JAFXOO010000311.1 GCA_017528675.1 Oscillospiraceae bacterium
AGCCACGATCATTGCTGACGATGTAAACCTTGCATCCTGCATCCTTCCCCAGCAGATAGCCGACATAGGATGCAAGCTGAAAATCCAGCGCATTGCGTCCCATGGTATCCACTTTGATGTACTCCACCTGTGCCCTGGATGATGAGAGAAGCTGCATTACCTCAAACGAAAGCGAATCAGCGTTCTGGCTGTAAAACACAATCACTCTGTCGGAGCGATGCAACGCATCAATCCCATCCAGTCCGGCTTTATTGACATTTTCATAGTCGATCAGGAAGTATCTCCGCTTCCTGTCCTTTTTTGCTGACAAATCCGAAACCTCCCATCTGAAAGATATACTGCACTTCTATTATACCATAATCCGACAGATTTTGCAAGCTGTTTTACATAGGCAGAAAGAAAATTCGTGCAGATTCCGGCTCCTTCTTGACAGAACTCCCTTTATCATGCTATAATAAGTACAGATGATGATACAGAAAAGGAGGCATTGCCATGGTCTATGTGACAAGCGACCTGCACGGTGAGTGGGAACGCTTCAAATCCAAAGAGATGAAGAAGCTGCGTGAAGGTGATACGCTGCTGGTGTGCGGTGATTTCGGCTTTATCTGGGACGGAAGCCGCAAGGAGCGCTCGGTTCTGAAAAAAATCGCCTCACTGCCGTATACAATCGCTTTTGTAGACGGCTGTCACGAGAATTTTGATCTGCTTGCAAAGTTTCCCACAGAGGACTGGAACGGCGCTCCCGTGCACAAAATTGCGCACAATATAGTCCATCTGATGCGTGGACAGATTTACACAATCGAGGAGCACACCTATTTTGCATTCGGCGGCGGTCACAGCCAGGATCAGGAATTCCGCACGGAAAAGGAAACCTGGTGGCGTGAGGAACGTCCTACCCGTCAGGAAATTGCTTCGGCTATTCACCGGCTGTCTGCCATCGGGAACAAAGTCGATTATGTCATTACACACGAACCGCCTTCCTCACTCAAAGACTGCCTCGGTGTGGATCCCGGTGAACGGCTTGAGGTGCACGCATTTTTCGAGGACATGATCCGTGCCTGCATCTATCGCAAGTGGTTTTTCGGCAAGTGCCATATCAACAAATACATCCCCGTGAAGTTCTACGCCGTCTTTGACAAAGTGCTGCCTGTGACAGTCAAAAACACAGAAATGCACGGATAAGGAGCGTATCATGAGACTGGTTTTCATCCGGCACGGTGATCCGGATTATCAGAACGACTGCCTGACACCCCTGGGCAGAATGCAGGCCGGTCACACTGCCACCCGCCTGCAATCAGAACCTATTGACCGCATCTACGCTTCTCCGATGGGGCGAACCATCGAAACAGCATCCTATACCGCAAGGCTTTACGGTCTGGAGATCCAACCGCTCGGTTTCATGCACGAGATCGACTGGGGCACTGTGCCGGGTGCTGAGACTGTTCCGTTCGGCGGACATCCCTGGACACTCGGCTTCCGGCTTCTGACGGAATGCCCTGCACTGGCCGGAAGTCCGAAATGGCGGAATCACCCGTATTTCCGGGACAATCTGTGCCTTGGGTACTACGATCAGGTCGCAGCCGGATTTGATGCATTTCTGGAGCGATTCGGACTATTCCGGAAAGGCATGCTCTATGAGGCCAAGAAGCCCTGTGAGGAAACGATCGCCCTTTTTGCCCACGGCGGATCGGGTGCCGTCATGTTTGCGCATGTACTGGGGCTGTCATTCCCGTTCGTTCTGGCAACGATGCCCTATGGTGTCTGCTCCGTTTCGGTCATTGACTTTACACCGCAGCACGAAGGCCTCGTCATTCCGAGACTGGAGCTGTTCAATGACATGGCGCACCTCGGAGAGGTCAAGGCGGAACGGCTGCATTTTGATAAATAACACGAAGCGCCCTGCCGGCATGGCGGGGCGTTTTTTGCGTACTGTAACCATGAAGCAGCATTTTCCCACTAAGAGGGTGAGGAACGTTCCGGAAAGGAGGGCATCATGGACGACGAACAGATCATTTCCCTGTGCATTTCAGGAGATGAGCGGGCACTTGCAGCCATCTGGGAAAGCTACGGCGGCCGGCTGCAGCGGCTTGCCATGACGTTTCTGGGCAATGCATCCGATGCGGAAGAATGCGTCAGTGAGACTTATTATCAGGCATGGCGTGCGATCAGGACGGCAAAGCCTGCACATCTCTATGCATATCTTGCAAAGATCTGCCGCTATACAGCATTCGGCATGCTCGATCATCAGAGGGCGCAGAAACGCAGTGCCGAGCTTGTGGAGCTGACAGCAGAGATGGAACAGAGTATCCCGGACTCGCTGCCGGATGCGGCAGAGGAGCACCTTTCAGAGGTGCTGAACCACTTTCTTGCAGCACTTCCGCCCGAAAAGCGCAGCATCTTTCTGCGGCGCTACTGGTACGGAGAAAGTATCGCTGAGCTTGCCGCCGCATTACACTGCAAGGAAGGCCGCATCAAGACCTTACTTCACAGATTGCGCAAATCGCTGCGCACTGAGCTTGAAAAGGAGGGAATTCAGCTATGAATGGTGAAAAACTACTTCGTGCCATGAATGGCATTGATGAGCAATATCTCGCACAGGCACTTGAACCTGCCGCAAAGCCGAAAACCAGACGTCGCAGCATTGTGGCTGTGGTCAGTATTGCCGCAGCAGCTATCCTCATGACCACGGCGGTCGATGCAGGCTATCAGCTTACCCACCCGGAATCCGTGGCACACTGGCTGACCGGCGGCTCCGGGCAAATGCTGGCAGACAAGGAGCTGGTTCTGAATGAGGTCTACGAGAATGCACATTACCGAGTGACGGCGGAAACGCTGCTCTCGGACGGCTTCATGGCAGACCTCATCCTGACGGCCGAGCCGCTCGATGCAGAGGCATCTCCGGAGATGCCGGACATACACCAGAGCCGGGCAGTCCTTTGCTATACAGACGGCGGAGAGGTCGAGGGAAGCGCCTGCGGCAGCGGAACAACGGCGCTGCAAGGAAGCACTGCCAAACAGGTGTATTTCCTGCTTGACCGGCTCGAACCCGGCCGCCCCACGGAGGTGCGCTTTGAACTGTATTCCGGGGCTGAAAACGAGGAGAACCCGCTCGAAGGCATCGTCATTCCGGTCGATCTGACGCCGAATGTCGAGACACTTGCATGCCGGAGCGAGGAAGACGGAGTCATCTATGTATCGCCATTTGAAATGCATTCCGACACAATACAGCTCAATGTTCCCCTCCCTTCCGGTCACTCGGACATCCGGCTGCTGCGGAACAACGGCATTCCCCTGCTGGTCGATTATGACAGCACCCTGCTGCACGGTCTGGAGCCGAGCGGTGGATGGTATACTCAGGCTTCCGAGGGCAGGGAATCTATGTCCTGCATCGAGTTCCGGGAGCTGATCGACATCTCGGATTTCTGTGGTGTACAGGTCGGTGATACCGTTTATCAAGCGCAATAGCAAATGCCCCGGAGCAGCACACTCCGGGGCATTTTTTACCAGTTGCGCTTGCGAAGCGCCTCCTCAACCGTAAGATTGAGCTCAAACCAGTCCAGGATATACAGCACATCGGCTGCGACAATTTCCGCTGCATCAGGGCATTCCGCCACGAGAGGATTGACTCCCTGCGTCATCCGGTCAAATGCTGCCTGTATTTTCTCCAGGGACGGCTTTCCCTGTTCCAGCATCGAGATGACCTGCTGCAATTGATGCTTCAGCTTGCCGGTAAGCTTCTTGGGAAAGCTGCTGTCTTCGAGCATATCCTCCAGCAGCGTATAGGACTCATCAAACTTCATCATTTGCCTCCTTTTCAAGTACCGCCCGAAGCTGTGCAAAGTCGAGATCTGCGGACGGATTGAATGCGGGCGATGCAGCGTATTCAAGCAGATTCGCTGCAAACAGCCGTGCTTCATAGCGATCTGTAATCTCGGAAAGCCGTGCCGTGCAGACAAGAAGCCTCCCCCCGCCGGTCTTGCATTCAAACAGCAGTCCAAGCTTGTGATTGCGCTCAAAATTGTCAATCATCTGTACCGTTGGCGTGATTGGCAGGTCATCCAGAATCGCCAGATCTGCGTGAGTGACAAGGTCATACCAGGGCGGCGTTGTATGCCGGTCACAGCGGAAACCCTTGACTGCCGGGTGGTGCTTGTCGATGCAAAGGCCAAGCGTCCCGACCGGCGTTTCCTTTCCCATACTTTCAGAAATGCTCCGGAACATCGGATAACACCAGAAATCCGTACAATAGCTTCCCTTGACCGCATTTTTCAGATGTCCGGCAAGATACAGCACGCTCCTGCCCTTTGAAAGCGCCTGCTCCGCTTCATCCAGGTCGGATGTCACGCAGAGCTTGTCCGAGCTCTCCAGCGCAGGCATTTCTTCCGCCGGAAACTGGTAAAGCGTGTAGCAATTCTTCGTATGCGGCAGCGTGAGCGTTACTGTGATGCGGTGCACGGCTGTTGCCGGAGGCAGCGCTGCCTCGATCTGACCAAGAGAAAAGAGCCCCTGTCCGTCCACTTCTACCGGGATTTCTCCCTCAGCAAGCAGATTCTGTCCACGCTTAACCGAATATTGCAGCGGCGCATGCACGCCCTCCGGCGCATGATGACGGAGCTTGACCTGCATCGTGAGCTTGTCTGTCAGACAGTAATCCGGAAAAAGCCCCAGCAGCACGGAATCCGAGCAGAACATCCCCCATTCCGCTTCGTCTGTCAGTCCCTTGCTGTCCATAAATGCATCGAGGATACCGACAAGCGCTGTTCCCTGCCCCGTGAAATCCTGGAGATCGAGAAGCTGGAACCCGGAGATCTGCTCTGAGCGCATGACTGCCTCAAGTTCCTCCTTATAGCACTGCACTGCGAGCTTTCCGGAAGCTTTGAAGAATGCATCCGCCCGTTCCCCCATGCCGGCTTTCTGCAAACGCTCCCGGAAGATTTCAAGATTCCGGGCCTGTAGAACACCGGTAAATTTTGCAATCTCCGCAAAATCCGGGTAAGTGCAGTACTGTCCGATTTCGTGTGTGATAATGGGTTTTTCCGGTAGCAATGCTCTGCCGGTATTCTCCACATGCACGGTCTTCACGCCGGTGCCGTACTGAATCTCAATGTCCTCATCGTGCATAGCTTCCGACAGGGGTTCCGGCAGGATCACGGTATCATAGCTGTGCATCGTGGAAGGCCGCTCCGCCTGGACATGACCATAGGGCTGGTCGCAGGAACCGTAGCTGCCCCGCAGCAGTCTCCCGGCACCAAGCCGGACGCCGGTGAAGAAATCATCCTCCGGCAGGATATTCGGAAAGAACTGGAAGTTATTGCTGCCCTGTGTGAACAGAATGCGATGCTCAAAGGTCTTGTAATACGCCAGCACCTCCCCAAGCCGTTCCGGCTTACCCCAGAGCTCATTGCCAAGAGAGAACAGGCAGAAGGAAGGATGATTTCCATAAGTTTCGAGAATACGCCGTCCCTCTGTGACAAGGAACACCTGCTCCTGCGGGTCAAACTGCTCCTCGCCGGGTGCCGCAAATGTCCCCCAGAACGGGAGCTCCGGCTCCATATAGATGCCAAGCAGGTCGGCGGCTGTAAATGCAGCATCCGGCGGACAGCAGGTATGGAACCGATAGTGGTTGATGCCATAGGACTTGGCAATCCCCATCACCCGCAGCCAGGATTGCAGATCCGTCGGTGCCGCCCCCTCCAGAGGGAACAGCATGGCATCGTGCTTGCCCCGGAGAAAGACTTTGCGGCCGTGGCTGCGCAGTTCCCTGCCCTCTGCACGAAGTCCGGACAGACCAAAGCAGACCTCGGTTTCGTCCGTTCCGCCGAAGGGATGCAGCATGAGTTTGCCGATAACCGGTGACAGATCATCCCAGAGAGGCGCATCTGCTCCGAGGGGCATCGTCACAAACGACTTTCCGTCAGCATTTTTCCGGACAGTCAGCATCTGTGAGGGGATCTCGCTGCGTCTTCCGTCTATGCCGCACCACTCCCCCTCTGCCTTGACGAGCCGGACGTTACCCTGTGTCTGTAGATAGAGCGTTACCTCCCGGCGTCCGGCATCCGGCACTGCCCGGACAGAACGAATGCTGTGATCGTCATAGAACCGCAGCTCAATCCTGCCTGTAATACCATTCCAGTTGGTCTGGGTATCCTTAGAAGTCATGTGCCCGCCGGCAGTCGGATAGTGCTTGTTGTTCACACAGATCGAAATCTCCAGTTCTGCTGCACCGCTGAGCGCTGAAAGATCATAAACATGCGGCGTGCAGAGGCTGTTCTGTGTGCCGATGTACTGACCGTTCACCCACACCGATGTGATACGGGTGCGTTCGAGAAAGAGCTCCACCCGCTTTCCCAGGAGCTCCTCAGGAATGGCGATACTGCGCCGGAACCAGGCATTGCCGCAGTAGGGATAAAGCTCAGTGAGGCAGTCCTTCTCCCGCTTCGGATTGGGCTTTCCGATTTTGTTCTGCGCAGTGGTACCCGGAAGCCGTACCAGCGCCGGATAAGCGGAAGCCGGCGGCAGGTAGCCCGTGTAATGCTCATCTTCATCGGCAAAAAAACGCCAGTCTCCATCCAGATGAATTGTTTTCAGCATAATGACGCTTCCTTTCTTTCCAAAAGAAAGCCCGACCCCGGGCGGGATCGGGCAATGCCGTATCTTCTCTGTTTTCTGTCGGATGTGCAGTTCTCTCTTATTTTCTGGAATCGGTCAGGTAACGGTTGAGTGCACTGAACAGTGCTGCCACAGAAGAATCAGAAATATCCTTCCGGATGCCTACGCCCCAGTACATCTTTCCCTCTGCCTCAATGCCGACATAGGATGCCGCATCCGACTTTGAGGAAACCGTCAGCGCATGCTCGGTATAGACCTGGATGGTGAACTGCTTGCCAAGGAATGCCTTGAGTGCATTGGTCACAGCATCGAGTCTGCCGTCGCCATCTGACTTGATCGTGTATTCCTGACCGTTCTGCATGAGTGTCACTGCTGCCTGAATACCGTTTTTCTGGACATAGTGAATCTCCTTGTATTTCAGAGGCTTCTCAATATTCACATAGGTGTCCATGAAGATCTCGTGAACCTCATTCGGGAGCAGTTCCTTGTGCGCAT
>JAFXOO010000312.1 GCA_017528675.1 Oscillospiraceae bacterium
CGTCCACGAAGGAACAGGCAGATAAAGTCTGTGGCGACGGCTGTCAGGGCTGCCAATCCATAAGCAGCCGCTGCACGCAGTCCGTAAAAGCAGATACTGACTGCACATACCGAAGCAACCACAACCCAGTATTCCGGTCTCCGGAGCGGGCGGTTATAGCGTTTCCTGATCAAACCGAGCCCTCATTTCCGCATCGCAGAAGTTGTACTGCTGCGTTCATATCAGGGTGCTTGAACAGATAGCTGCCCGCCACAAGCAGATCAGCCCCCGCATTCACTGCCGCATTTACAGTCTCGTCATTGATACCGCCGTCTACCTGTAGCATGACATCACGTTCGCCCAGTGCATCACGAATCATATGGATTTTATCTGTCATTTCCCAGATAAAGCTCTGACCGCCAAAACCTGGTTCAACTGTCATAACCAAAACATTCTCAACCATATCCAGATAAGGCAGGACTGCTTCACCGGGTGTACCGGGTTTGATAGAAATTCCGGCCTTACATCCTGCCTCGTGAATCAGACGTATCGTTTCAACAGGGTCGCTTTCACTCTCAAGGTGAAACGTAATCATATCCGCACCGGCCTTTGCAAACTCCGTAATATACAGATGGGGCCGGATAATCATCAGATGCACATCCATAAACAGATGGCTGTTTCCCGCCACTGCCTGTAGTACGGGAATTCCAAAGGACAGGTTCGGTACAAAGATACCATCCATCACATCAAAATGCAGCATATCCACCTTGGCATGCTCCAGCAGGCTGACCTCATCAGCAAGATGAAGCAGATCAGAATTCAGAATGGATGCTGAAACCTTTCGCTTCAATTCTGCACCTCCGTCATAGTACGTTGTTGGCAGCGTGACCGGAATCACTGCTGCACTCTATTTTATTATACCGAAAAAAATGGGTTCCGTCAATAGCTGGCATCGGTTTTTTAGAAAATATTCTGATTTAACAAATTCTGATAGATGCATCAGGTATATATAATAAATTATGATAGTACTGAAAAGCATCATAATTCTGGTGCTTTCAACATACAGTATCATAAATCATCCATAGGAGACATATGCCATGAAACGAAACATCCTGAAGGATACCCTTGTACTGACATTCATTCAGATGAGCCTTGACGGGCTGTCGCTGGTCATCAACGTCTTTCTGACAAAGAAGCTTGGAACAGAGGCAATCGGCATCCTGACCTTGACCGCCTCCTTCTTCCGGCTTGCGGCGATGATCTCGAACGGCAATGCGTTTCTCTGTGCAAGCCGCTTCATTTCAGAGGAGCTTGGGAAAGAAGAACGCAGCCCCGGTATCATCCTGCGGCATTGTATGATTGTCGGCGTTGTGCTGAGCATTCTCTCCGGAGCATTTCTGATCGGATTTGCGCCGTGGTGCAGTATGCACTTTCTCAAAAGCGAAGAATTTGCAGTACCAATCCGGATTATGGCATGTTCATTACCACTGCTCGCCGTTACTGCCTGTGTTCGTGGCTGGTTCAATGCCTGCTGCAAATCGGGCATCTGCGCAGCAGCAGATGCCCTGGACTTTCTGCTGCGCTCCGGCTTTATGGTCATCGCTGTGCAGTGCAAACCCTCCTTAACAGCAGGAACACTCTGTTGCCTGACTGCCGGTTCGATGATAGCAGGCGCAGGCGTGCAAATACTGTTTCTGCTCTGTTTTCTGTCCACTACCCATGCAGAAAAGACAGGGCGAGCATCACTCTCCCTACCAGCCTACTTAAAGCATGCTGTTCCGGTGATGGCTGGGTCCGCCCTGACGTCACTGCTTAGTTCTGCCAATGACGCACTGGTTCCGGTCACACTGTGTCAGGCAGGTAACTCTGCCGCTGAAGCATTCAGTCAGTTCGGCATTTTTGAAGCCATCATCCTGCCAACGCTGTTCTTCCCTTCCACAATTCTATGCTCTCTTGCAGGCATTCTCGTTACAGAAACAGCAAGGGAAAAAGCAGCCGGCAGGATGCGGCGCATAACTGAACTGACAGAGGGGATAATCCGGAAAACAATAGTGTTTTCTGTATATATCACATCGCTTTTGCTGATACTTGGCAACGCTCTGGGCGAATTGCTCAAAGGCGGTGAGGTGGCCGGCAGAATGATCGTACTTCTGGCGCCGGTGGTGCCTTTCATTTATCTGGAAATCGTGCTGGAAAGCATCATCAAGGGACTGGGTGAACAGACGTTTTCGTCGCTGAATTATCTCTGTGAATATATGATCCGTATTTCCTTTGTCCTGCTATTCGTGCCCTTGTTCGGGTTTTACGGAATCATACTCTCGTATTACGCCAGCAATATCTGCGGGAATATCAGTCGCATTGTCTGCGTCATCCGGAAAGCCGGCATGCCGGCGGATCCAGTGGGGCTGTTAGGCATTCCCGTCTTTTCCGCAGTATTTTCTGTACAGATTATCAGACTTATCTTTGCACTTCTGCATGCGGAACCGGGCTTGAATCTCCTGACAATGTGTTTATTTGCAGCGGCGGATCTGTTGCTGTACCTTCTCATACAACGAGGACTGTTCCGGCTCAGCGGCAAAACATCCAATCCGGCCGGAATGCACGATTTGTTCAATATAGCCAAAATTGACAAAGAACATTCGTGCAAGATAACACCATAAATCGACTGCGCATCAATCGTACTACAGAACAGAAACACAAAAACAACCCCGTGAAACCAGTTATCAAAAAAGCAAGGAGGATGTCCTATGAAAACAAGAAAGATGTACGCAGTTATTACCGCAATGCTCATGCTGCTTGCCTGCAATGGGTGCGGCAGTAATACCGAGAACGCAACAGACTATATTGCCGGCGACTCTGCTCCCGGAATTGTTCCTGAAAATGCTGACGAGGAAGCAATGCCCGATGCAAAGCTTTCTGCACACAAATCAAAGTTTGCCGGTGAAGCCGTTGAAGGAGAAGCGGGGGAGGCTGCACCCGAACTCTACAGGGACGAAGCTGCACCTGCCGCAGCGATTGACGGCGGGATGAAGGAGTTTACAATGGCTGACGGCGGAGATATCGCAATAGATCCGCCAGTAATTGACGAACCGGTCGAACCCGCAGAGATCGGCCAGTTGACAGCCGGAGAGTGGAAAGATCATGAAAACTGGGGATTTTTCGCCAACCTCGTCAACAACGGCACCATCAGCTTCCCAAGCTTCGGGATTGACCCGACGCAGCGTATCACCGTGAATGTAACAGCCGCTGACGGCAGTGTGCTTCCGAATGCTGCTGTAACGCTTCTGGACGGAGACCACAATGCCATCTGGAAAGCCGTCACCAACAAGGACGGCATTGCCTACCTGTTCGAGACAAACGGTCGTAAAGGCGCTTTTGTATCCGCTTCGAATCCGGACGGAGCTGATGCTGAAACCGAACTTGAAACAGCCAGGTCAGATTCACAGGGCGCAAATCTTGTAACAGACCGGCAGGTTTCCGTCACCATCGAGGGCAGCGCAGTGTATTATCCTGAAACGCAGGTGATGTTCATTGTGGATACAACGGGTTCGATGGGCGATGAGATGTTCTATTTGCAGAGTGATTTCAGCGCAATTGCCGAGGAAGTCGGAACCGACCAGACAAGCTACGGCGTGCGGTTCTACCGAGATGAAGGCGACGCATATGTAACCAAAACAGGAAGCGGCTTTACAACAGATACTTCACAGATTCGTTCTGCACTGAACGCAGAAAATGCAGACGGCGGCGGAGACGAGCCGGAAGCAGTAGCAGAAGCGCTCTCCGAAGCATTCTCCTCCGATGACTGGAATACTGAGGCCGCAAAAATCGCCTTCCTGATCTATGATGCACCTCCGCATACCGGAAAGGAGAATATGCTGCAAGAAGCAATTGAAACTGCCGCAGCCAAGGGTATCCGGCTTGTCCCGGTGGTTTCCTCCAACGGATCCCGTGAGACGGAGCTGTTTGGTCGGGCAGCGGCAATCTGCACAGGCGGCAGCTATGTTTTCCTGACGGATGATTCCGGCATAGGCGGTTCCCATCTTGAACCGATCATCGGGGATTATGAGGTCGAGAAGCTGCACGATATCATCGTCCGCATTATCCGGGATACTCAGCAGAAGTAATACTCATGCCTAAGTCGAGGAACACCTCCGTGATATTTATATCCACTACAAGCTGCTCGATGAACCACTCAAGGACAA
>JAFXOO010000313.1 GCA_017528675.1 Oscillospiraceae bacterium
AGTGAGGATTCCACCAGTTCCAACGGCCTCAAGGTCACACTTTACGGCGATGTGGACTGCGATGGCAAGCTCAGCATCCTCGACGTCATCACGCTCAACAAGAATCTGATGGTCGGTGACGAGCTGTCCCCCCAGGGCAGAATCAATGCTGATGTTGACCAGAGCGATCCTGACAGACCCGACGAGATTGATTCGCTGAACATTCTCAAGGCGGTTGTGGAGATTACCAAGCTGCCCGTATGACAACCAAAAGCACCTTACCGGTCAAGCGGTAAGGTGCTTTTGTTATTCTTCCTCTGTATCCACGTCCGCTTCCATCTCCACAAACTGCTCAAGGCTGAGCATGCCCTTGCTGATCATAAAGAAACGGTCATTGTATTCATCAATCGTCTGCGCAGCGCATGCCAGCATGTACTGGAATACCGGCTCGCTCAGCAGACTCTCGATATAGCTCGTGGTCATCCGGAACCGGATCTCTCCGGAGCTCAGGTCAAAATCAAATGACCCGTCGATCATGCCGTAATTGGCGATATTCACAGCGAGTGCCATATCCATCCGCCGGTCCTCCGGCACCGGGAACGGCATCGGAGACAGCAGTGTCACAAGCTGGCGCTCTGCATGGACAATCAGCACAATATCCATCGGCAGGTCATCCCCCTGAACCGTGCAGTGTACGGCAAGATCCTCGTCATGGCGGTCATAGTGATAGTCAAGTGAATCAAACATATGGCAGATCGTGTCAAAGACATTTCTTGCCACCTTCATTTCTTCGTTCATAATGCTCCTTTCCGTGGGGTATTCCGCCCCGTTCAGCCAGTGAAGCCGATCTGCTTCTTCTTATCCATCATTTCCTGGAAGTCCTTGTCGGACGCTGCAAGTGTGAAGTCCTCCACCTTGAGCGTGCGGCACTTCTCCCCTGCCATCTGGCAGCGCAGCACAGCCTTGCCCCAGGTGCGCTCGAACAGATTCCGCACATAGCGGCCGTTGCTGAATTCCTTCTTCTCAATCATCGAGGTCGGCAGCTTGTCGAAGAACGCCTTCACCGCATCGGCAAAATCCTGGTCATAGGTGAAGGTCTTGCCGATCATGCTGATATAGATCTCATAGAGCTGCTCTCTTGTGTAGTTCGGGAACTCAATCTGATAGGGCATACGGCTCTTCAGGCCGATATTTCCCTTCATCAGGCGCTCCATGTCATCCGTATAGCCCGCCATGATAACCAGCAGATCGGTGCGGTGGTTCTCCATCTCCGCAATCAGCGTATCAATTGCCTCACGGCCGAAATCATTCGTGCTGATGTTCTCGTCACGATAGAGCGAATAGGCCTCGTCAATGAACAGCACCGAGCCGTAGGCATCACGGCACATCGCCGCTGTCTTGGGCGCTGTCTCACCGACATATCTGCCGCAGAAATCACGGCCGCCGTACTCAAAGAAGCTGCCGTTGCGCAGGATACCCCGTTCCTTCAGCACCTTGCCGAGAATACGGGCAACGGTGGTCTTACCGGTGCCGGGATTGCCGACAAAGCGCATATGAATGCATGGCGTTTCAAGCTCCTTGTCCTCCAGCGCTGCTTCAATCTGTGCAATAATCGCAAGGAGCTGCTTCTTGACCTCATCCATACCGACAAGGGCATCGAGCATCTCCATGCCGGTGCGTTCCATCGTGTCGGGATTGGCAATCAGCGACAGAATCTCCTCACCCTTGACGAGCGTGTCCTCCTCGCCGTCAATGGCATTTTTCAGCTGCTTGCGGTAGAGCATTTCGCATACGACCTTGCGCACGGTATTGATGCCATAGAAGCGGCCGTCATTCTTCTCCTCCGCAAGACGCTCACGGAACACCTCCCAGGCATCCGCCTGCATGGTAAAGCCCTTTTTGCGGATCATTCTGTCAGCCACCGTCTCCAGCTCTGCATTCCCGAACGGGACAATGGAGAGCTTGCGGATATAGAGCTGGTCATTCAGATCCCGGTACAGTCCTTCGAGGACATTGTTTTCCACAAACGGCACCCGGAAAAACAGAATGTTCTCACCTGTATGGAATTCGAGCTCCCGCAGGAAATCCCGGAATTCCTTTTCGGAGGTCTTGTCCATCCATTCCGAGATGTCAATGCAGATCAGTCGTCCACGGCCTGCACCTCTGTCGAGCAGCGTAAGTGCCTGTGCAAACGGATCATCGCCGGATTTCGGACTGGGCGCAGGGATACGCACCTCCACAATGCGGCCGTTGGCAGCAAAATGGTACAGCTCCAGCTCCTCAATCAGGTCTGCAAACAGCACAAGAATCGTGCTCAGGCCATAGCCGTCATTGACCGACAGCAGATAGCTACGGCTGGTGAAGGTATCCACCGTATCGTTCCGGCGCAGCACCGGCGCCACCCGGCGGCACTCATCGGCAAGCTCCTGGAATTCCGGCACGCCGACCAGGGCTTCAATGCGTTCAAAGACCGGCTGCTTTCCCTCGGCATCCGGGGCGTCAGTCTCCTCCTCGTCATCATCGGCCTCCTCGGTCGTTTCGGATTCGTTGACCGTGAGCTGGAAGATGCCCTTGCCCTCCTCCTCCGGGAACAGGCTGGCCACAATCTCAAAGATCGCCTTCGCAGCCGCCTCCTTGTCCCCGGTCTGAATGGTGCCCCGGCACTTGGTCAGCGTGATATCGTGGATGTTGATTTCCAGCTTTTCCTGCAACAGCGCAGCAATGCGCTTCACCGGCAGCTCATCATCGCCGCGGTGCTTCAGGACCCAGTAAGAATCCGCCTCCAGCGTAAAGATCAGGTTTTTCTCCATAGTATTCTCCTTTTGGTACACATCCTTGTATTACAGCATCCGCTTCAGCCTGTGCCGCCGGCGCTCAATCCGGCGCATAGGTAATCATCAGCGTATACATTTCTTCGTCATTGGAATACTCATAGCTGCCACCGCCGTTGTGGTAGACAGTCGCATCCCAGATATGCTCATTGTCAAACAGATCAGAGACTGCCGCCTGTAGCGCATCCGCACTGCTGTACATGACCTCGATGGTGTTGTCATCTCCCGCCATAATCAGCCGTCCGTCAATATCCTCAAAGCGATAGCCCTCCAGATAGTCATTGCTCCGGACATAGTAATTGTCCGTCAGGCTCGGACACTGCGGAACAAAATAGCCCAGCTCATCCACCGTTCTGGAGCGTCCCAGCATCTCATCATCAATGAGGAAATACTTGTGGGACATGAACTGCTCATCCGAATCCGGCGCCGAAGGGTCATCCCAGGTGACATCCAGCCAGTAATAGGTGCCGTTGAGCTGCACCCAGTTCCAGCCGTGCGGTTCGCCTTCATGGGTATCGCCGGAAACACAGCCGCAGGGAATGCCAAGCTGCTGCATCACGAGCAGAAAGGCATCTGCATAGCCCTCACACACAGCCTTCCCCTGCACCAGACACCCGTAGGCAGTCTGCCACAGGCCATAGGAACCCGTATTCAGCCCCTCCATATCGTACTGCGTATGGTCGATGATATAATCATGGACAAAGAGGATTTTCTCATAATCCGTCGGATAAGCCTCCGCCTGCGACGCAATGCTGCGTGCGGTTTGCATCAGTTCTTCGTACATGGCGGGAATCTGTGCTTCCGGAACGCCCTCCACCAGTGTAATCGTCACATTCGCCATTGTAGGGAGGTACTCCGAGGAAAAGCCGTACACCCAGAACAGATCCGGCCGTTCCCATGTAATTCTGTCATAGGCAGGCTCAATGGCATCACCGACGCCGTGCCCGGTCAGTTCCATCTCATTGTGGAACTGCGCAAGCTCGCTGCACATGACCTCATACACAGCATCCTCCGTTGACACCTCATCCGGAACCGTCGCCGCCGGTGCAGGCGCTTCGGTGACTGCCGGTGCATCCGTGTACGGGATCTCCGTCATCGGTTCCGGCTCCGTCTGCGGCTCGGTTCCGGGCAGTGTGCTGTTCTCCAC
>JAFXOO010000314.1 GCA_017528675.1 Oscillospiraceae bacterium
CGCATGCCGGTGGTTACCGTTTAGGACAGACCGGAACATGCGTTGATAAGCAACATTACCGCTTGCCCCCAATGCCTTCAGCAAAGGGGGCAATGCTATTCGGGGTCTAAACAGCCCTCACCTATTCCAGGAGAGGGCTGATTTCTGCTCTTATAGATCCTAAACCTGGTTTTCCCCCGCTTTTGACTCCAAAAGCGGGCGGGGTCGAGGGGCAGAGCCCCTCGCAGGGGTTTAGGGGGCAGCGCCCCCTGCACCGGCACAGACCGGCAGAAACGTCCACGCCGTATCCGCAAGGAGCACGGCACCGAGCACCAGTCCCAGCGTCCGCACGAGCCAGGCCGGACGCTCTACAATCCACCGACAGAGCGGATGCACGGCCTTGACCAGCAGCAGCGCCAGTGCGCCGAAGATCAGGGAGCTGAAAACCGAGATGCGCCCCTCGAAATTCAGCGGCCATGCACCATAATACCACGGCAGATAGCCCATAATGCGCTCGATCGGGTAGGATGCCGCAAGCTCCAGCACCGTTGTCGCCAGCGTGCTTACGCCAAAGACAAAGAGCCAGTGACGCCGCTTCCGGAACAGGAAGATCACCAGCAGCCCGCCAAATCCGTAGATCGGCAGCAGCGGCAGATGCAGCAGCCCCCTGTCCGCATAGGCATGGTTGACCGCAAGCTCCAGCCCCTCCTCATACAGCCACCCGCACAGCGCACAGACCGTGAATTCAATCACATAGCTGCACAGCCATGTAAAGCGGTCTACAGACGGCAAATCCCCCGGATTTCCGGGGGATTTCTGCATTGTCAAGCCTTGAGCTCCTCGGCGGAAACCATGCGCACACCGGCCTTGGTGAGCACTTCGTTTGCCTTCTTCTCATCATCCACATGCATCACGATATAGGCATCCTTGCCGATGACCGTAATGCAGGCATAGAGATAGTCAATGTTCACATCTGCCTCTGCAAGCAGCCTGGTTACAGCGCCAAGACCGCCCGGCTGGTCACTCATGGCAATGCACATGACCTTGGTGATCGTGGACATGAAGCCCTTGTCCCGCAGTGCGGCCTGTGCCTTGACGCTGTCATTCACGATCATGCGCACGATGCCGAAATCCTGCGTATCTGCGAGAGACATGGCACGGATGTCGATGTTTGCCGCCGTCAGCGTCTCGGTCACCTTGACAAGCTGTCCCGGCTTGTTCTCCATAAAGATTGAAAGCTGCTGTGTGGTCATAGTAAATTCCTCCTTTGTGATTATGTCGAACGGCCTTTGGCCGTTTTAGGGGGCGCTGCCCCTAAACCCTGCCAGAGGGCGCTGCCCTCTGGACTCCCGGTCGCTTTTTGAAAAAGCGACGGAAAACATCATTTGCTATAGTTATAGCCCAGCTCAAAGGCCTTCTTGTTCAGGTCGATGAACTTCGGCTTCACGGTCTGCTCAATGGCAGCAATCCACTTGTCATACGCAATGTGGAAATGCTTGGCAAGCTGTCCCATCAGCACGATGTTGACCGCCTTGGCGGAGCCTGCCTGCTCCGCAAGAGCGAGGGCATCGAGCGCCTCAATCTGCACGCCCTTGGCGGTCAGCTCATCCAGTACGCCGTCCGGATATTCCGCAGCACCGATGATGACGGGCATCGGGTCGATGCGCTGGGTATTGGTGATGATGATGCCGCCCTTCTTGAGCAGATGCGCATAGCGTGCCGCCTCGATCTTCTCGAACGAGATGACGAAATCCGCCTCACCGCTCTGCACGACCGGGCTGTAGACCTTGTCACCGTAGCGGACATAGGTGATAACCGAGCCGCCTCTCTGGCTCATGCCGTGCACCTCGGATACCTTGATATCATAGCCCTCATTGACAAGTACCTTGCCGAGGAGCTTGCTTGCGAGCAGCGAACCCTGTCCGCCGACACCGCAGATCACAATGCCTTTTGTTTCCATGAACATTCTCCTTCTTATCATCAGGATATCCCCGAAACCTCAGAGACTCCAGTCAATCAACTCTTTGCCGCCTTGGCAAAGATGCCAAAACCGCCAAGTGCAGAAAACAGATAGCCCTTCAATACAGAACCAACAAACTTGCCCCGGAGTTCAAGCAACCCCAGGAGTTCATACAGCCTTGCAATGCATTCTCCGAGGGACAGTGCATACTCCGTATCCTTCAGTGCGTTGTGAATCTGTCCTGCCCATGCAAGATGGACGCCGAATGTGCCTGCAATGGCCCAGACAATCACGCCGGGAATGGTTCCGATGAGAGCCCCCAGAATTCCAAGCCAGGGAATATCGTTACGTTCGGTTTCGTCCATCGTTGCAATCCTCTGTTACTGAGCCACGCACTGTGCCGGCGGGAGCTCTGCCATAGTCTGCTCCTCATGGCCGATTGCATCAAACGGACAGAGCTGCTCGCAGACACCGCATCCAACGCAGAGCGTGGTGTCGATATTAGCCTTGCCGTCCTTGATGCGGATGGACGGACAGCCGAGCTTCATGCAGCGCTTGCAGCTCTTGCACTTGTCCGGATCCACCATAACGGGCTTCCTGGGCTTGACGTATTTGAGCAGGACGCAGGGACGGCGGCTGATGATGACGGATGCCTCATCGGCAGCAAGCTCCTCCTTGACCGCCTTCTCGGTTTCCTCAAGGTTATAGGGGTCTACCACACGCACCCGGTTGATACCGAGCGAATGGCACAGCGCTTCAAGGTTGATCTTGGTTGCCGGATCGCCCTTGATGTTGTAGCCGGTGGTCGGGTTCTGCTGGTGGCCGGTCATGCCGGTGATGGAGTTGTCGAGGATGATGACGGTTGCCTTGGAGCCGTTGTAGGCGATGTTGGCAAGGCCGGTCATGCCGGAGTGCATGAAGGTGGAGTCACCGATCACGCAGACGGTGTTGTGGTCAGCCTCACCCTGTGCAGCCTTGGCAAAGCCGTGCAGACCGGAGATGGATGCGCCCATGCAGAGCGTGGAATCCAGCGCTGTCAGCGGAGCAGCCGAGCCGAGGGTATAGCAGCCGATATCACCGAGAACCGTGATCTTGTTCTTGGAGAGGACATAGAACATGCCTCTGTGGGGACATCCGGAGCACATCACCGGCGGACGGACGGGAATCTGGGTATCGGCAGTCACAGTCTCCTTTACCGGCAGGCCGAATGCCTGCGCAATGGACTTCTGCGAGAATTCACCGAGCGGCCCGAACAGCTCCTTGCCGATGACCTTCACGCCGATATTGTTGCAGTGGCTCTCGATCACGCCGTCGAGCTCCTCCACGACATAGAGCTTCTCAACAGAAGCGGCGAAATCCTTGATCTTCTGTACCGGCAGGGGATTGACCATGCCGATCTTCAGGATGGAAGCGCCCTCACCGAACACCTCCTTGCAGTACTGATAGCAGGCGCCTGTAGCGATGATGCCGATTCTGGTATCGCCCATCTCCACACGGTTCACCGGGGAAGTCTCGGCATATTCGGTCAGCTTCTTCGTGCGCTCCTCCACAAACGGATGGCGCCTGATGGCGTTGGCGGGTGCCATGATGAACTTCTGCGGATTCTTCTCATAGGGCTTCTTCTCCGGCACGGTACGCTCGCCAAGCTCTACCACACTCTGGGCATGGGCGATTCTCGTGCACATCCGCAGCAGGCAGGGCGTATCGAACTGCTCGGAGATGTCGAAGGCAAGCTTCGCAAACTCCTTACATTCCGCAGAATCCGCCGGTTCGAGCATCGGCACCTTGGCTGCAATGGCATAGTGCCGGGAATCCTGCTCATTCTGGGAAGAATGCATGCCGGGGTCATCTGCCACACAGACCACCAGACCGCCGGTCACGCCGGTATAGCTCAGGGTAAACAGCGGATCCGCTGCCACATTCAGGCCGACATGCTTCATCGCACATGCAGAGCGCACACCCCGGAGCGATGCGCCGAAGGCAGCTTCCATCGCAACCTTCTCATTCGGTGCCCATTCGCAGTAGATATCATCATACGTCGCTGCAAATTCGGTGATCTCCGTGCTCGGTGTACCGGGATAGCTGGAGATGACCTCCACGCCGGCTTCATACAAACCTCTGGCAACAGCAGCGTTGCCGATCATGAGTTCTTTCATTGGATAATTCCTTTCTGATGGGTGAATCATATGAATAGAAATAGTCGGATCATATGATACAAGATGATTTTTTTGATCAAACTTTTTTTCTCCAAAAAAAGTTTGCGGGGAGTCAGGAGGGGCAGCGCCCCTCTTGCCGCCGGAGGCTATGCTTCTGCTTCGCTGCGCTTGTCGATGATGCGCTTGGCCTTGCCTTCGTAGCGGGCAATGGTTCTCGGTGCCACGAGGGTGACCTTTGCCTGGATGCCGAGGACGGTCTTGAGCTTGTCAACAGCTTCCTTCTGCTTGGCTTCCAGCAGGCCGAAGTTCTCAAGCAGATGCTCGTCATTGATCTCGATGCGCACCTCCAGATAGTCCGTGTAGTTCTTTCTGGTGAGAATCAGCTCATAATGCGGTGAGATGCCGTCAATATTTGCCATCACGCTCTCAATCTGGGACGGGAACACATTCACGCCACGGATTTTGAGCATGTCATCGCTTCTGCCCTGCACCTTCTCCATGCGTGCATGGGTACGGCCGCAGCGGCATTTCTCGTAATGGATGCGGGTGATGTCCTTGGTGCGGTAGCGCAGGAGCGGGATGCCCTCCTTGGAGAGCGTTGTGACAACGAGCTCGCCCTTTTCACCACGGGGCAGCACCTCGCCGGTCTCGGAATTGATGACCTCCGGGAGGAAGTGATCCTCGGCAAAATGCAGGCCGTCACGGAATTCACATTCGCCCGAAACACCGGGCCCCTGCAACTCGCTCATGCCGTAGTTGTCGGTCGAGAACAGACCGAACCCCTTCTCGATCTTGTCACGGAGCGCATCTGTGCAGCCCTCGGAGCCGAACAGACCGATCCGCAGCTTCAGATCGTCATTGGTGATGCCGCATTCATGCGCCACCTCGCTCATATACATCGCATAGGACGGCGTGGAGATCAGGACGGTGGTGCCGAAATCCTTCAGGATCATTGCCTGCTTCTTGGTATTGCCGGAACTGATCGGGATGACGGAACATCCGAGTTTTTCCAGACCATAGTGCAGACCGAGTGCACCGGTGAACAGGCCATAGCCGAAGGAAATCTGGGCAATATCCTCGTCATTGACGCCGACCGCTGCACAGAACCGGGCAACGGTATCGCTCCAGATGTCGATGTCATGGCGGGTATAGCCAACCACGGTGGGCTTGCCGGTTGTACCGGAGGAAGCGTGAATGCGGACGATCTGCTTCATCGGCACTGCGAACAGCCCATAGGGATAATTATCCCGGATATCCGCCTTGGTGGTATAGGGGATATACTGGATATCCGAAAGTGTTTTGATCTTGTCCGCTGTCACACCCGCCTCAGTCAGGCGCTTGTGATAGAACGGTACATTGTCCATACAGTACTGTACCTGATGCCGGAGCTTCTGAAGCTGCAATGCTTCAAGCTCCTGCCGGGGCATGGTTTCAATGTCCTTCTGAAAAAACATGGATTTACCTTCTTTCCGCTGTTTTCCTCGCCGTTTTGCATGAAAGCACGGCCGGGGTTTTATGCAATTTGTCAGGACTTCTGTCGAAATTGCATGCTTATTTTAATTATATCATGGAATCTCTCCTGTGTCAAGGTTTTGTTGTGTGCCTGCACGGAAATCCATTTTCTGGAGTATTATAGGCAACACCGCACAGAGCTGGTGGTGCAGATGTGCAGCCAGATTTTTCGTCAGATTGTATAGAAATGACGCCGCTGGGCTGGCGCCCAGCAAGGAATTTCTGTGC
>JAFXOO010000315.1 GCA_017528675.1 Oscillospiraceae bacterium
GATAGACGGTGATCTCAATCGGGATGACCTGCTCGTAATCGAGCCGGGGTTTGCCGGAAGTGCCGGGTGTGAGCGTCTGCTGGAATAGGGGATCCGGGAGATCTGTGTCTGCTTTGAACGCTTCGTCGTCATCGTATTTCAGGCGTGCGGTGCAGATCAGACCGTCCTGGACGTAGGTCTTGCCGTGGGTGAGGTAGAAGGCTTTGGCTTCATCATAGGTGCCTGGCACCCACTCCGGCAGAGCGGTGACAGCATCGGATGATTCCTCTGCCTGTACCGGCAGAACGGCGCAGGCGGAGAGCAGCAGAGACGCTGCGATGGCTGCGGATGTGAATTTCTTGAACATAATTGATCCCTCCATTGTATCGGTTTTTATCTTAAGGAAACGCTGAACAAATCGGTAATACTGTGCTTTGAGGATAGGGAAAGGGCTATTTGTGGGGCTGCGCCCAACACCCCTGTACTGATTCATGAATCGATCAGTACCTCCTTAGGGCATATGCAGATGCTCGGCAAGCTCCATTGCGGTGTCGAGCAGGTCGGGGCCGGCAAAGGTCATCAGGGAGATGCCGCCGCCGTCGTTCCAGATCAGGTAGCAATCGCTGTGGTAGGCTTCTCTGCCCTGGATGGTGCAGGCTTCGGTCTTGTCACCCGGCATCTCACAGTAAAAGCCGGAGAACAGAAAGCGATGCACCTGGAATGTGGAGTCGATGTCGGGGTGACGGATGTTGTAGTGGTTGGCGTAGACATCCCCTTTGAAGGGCTCCTCGATCGTCCAGCCGTCAAGGTCGGTCTCCGGGAGATCATCGCTCAGCGGGATCTTGGGGCCGGCACCGTTGAAGGCATAGCCGCCGCCTTTGCGCTCGATCCGGAAGACGGTGTCCTCGGGCTGCGTGAACGGCACGCCTTCGGACGCCGGTTCCGTGATGAATTCGGGCGCAGTGATGGGAGAAGTGGCTGCGCTCGTTTCAGGGGGAGTCTCTTCCGGGGTGGATGCGGTATCATCCGGCGGTGTTGTGCTGACAGGCTCCGTCGGACTTGGCACTGCCGCAGGCTCGGTCGGCTTGACGGTGTTCTGCACCGGCGGTCTGGTCTGCGGGGATGTTGCAGGCTCTGTGGCTACAGGCTGCGTTGCATCGGTCTGCGCCTCGGCCGGGACGGGGGCAGTCATCACAACGGGTGCCGGCTCCGTCGGTTCGGGCGCTTCGGTCGGTGCATCGGATGTTGCAGGCTCCGTCACGGCGGCAGTTTCGGCTGCGGTGACAGTCTGTGTCTCGGTTTCCATCACACTCTGCTGCGCCGGGGCGGAGCGGTGCAGGAAGAACATTGTGCCGACTGTCCCGCAGGCAAGCACCATGCAGGCAGCAGTCATCAGAACGCCCATCCATCGGCTGCGGGCTGGTCTGACTTCAGCAGTGACGGATTCTTCAGGCGGAAGAATGACCGGCGAACCGGATTGTGCAAGGTATTTCTGATAGCTTTTTTCAAATGTCTGCTCCATATCCCAGTCGGCAGGTGCCTGTGCCGCAATCTGTTCGAGCGTCTGCTCATCGGCACCGTGGAGCTTCTGGAAAAGTTTCTTACGTTTCATCAGGATCACCTCCTGTTACAATGTAATGCCGTCTTCAGTCAGGATGCTGCGCAGTCGTTTTAAAGCACGGCTGACACGCATCCGCACAGAGGCGGGCTGGAGTTTCATGGACTCAGCAATCTCTGAGGAGGAGCGGTCATAATAGAATTTTTGCAGCAGGATGGAAGAATCCGGCTCTCCGAGGGAGCGGATGTGTTCCATCAGGCGCCGCCGCAGGGAATTGGATTCCGCATCAGTTTCGACATCCGTGTCGTCAGCAAGGTTCTGCATGCCTTCCTCATCCAGGGAAACACCAGGCTCACGGACAGAAAGCCGCCGGTAGAGGTCAATGGAGCGGCGCTTGGCGACCATTCCGATGTAGCTGTGAAGGCCGCCGGGGCGGATTTCGCTGTAATGCAGGAAGATCTCGGCGAATACATCACTGACGCATTCCTCGGCATCTTCCTTTGTACCGACATGCCCGATCCGGTTCCAGACAACGGCGTAGACATAGCTCTTGTAATCCTCGAAAAGAGCCCGGAATCCCTCCTTCTGCGACCGGCTGATCCGGGAACGCAGTTCTTGTTCGGTCATTGGTTCACCTCATAAAAGCAGAATTTGCGCAAATTGCTTTCACTATATACCATCGCAGCAGATGCGCAAAGTGTAACAGGTTTCGTGAAAATTTTTTTTGAAAAAACGTGCTGTCCTGTCTATTGTACCGCAAATGGCGGTTCCTGTCAATAGAAGTGTGGCATATCTTTTTGCGAATATTGCATTTCCTGCGAAACAGGTAACTGCGGAAATGTACGGATAAATACGCAGAATGTCCACCGAATCCGCATATTACACCTTGACAAACAGTATAATATGATGTATAATTTACAGTAACATGGTGGAGTGTAATTGGGCAAATTGTGCAGCCGGATGCCGCACGTCCGGGAGATGTACAAGTGCACACCATAGAAAGGGGTATTGTCAATTATGAATTTCAAGAGGATGTTAGCATGTCTGACCTCGATGATATGCATGGCAGGAACACTCGCAGCGTTCCCGCAGGCAGGTCTGGTGCAGGCAACGGAGGCTGTACACAACAGCTTCGACCGCAACTACGACGGCTGGTACGGCAACTCGGATGTTGTGTCGGTAGAGGCAGTTGACGGTGCAGGCTTTGGCGGTTCCAGAGCAATGGCAGTCACCGGCAGACAGACCGCAGCCGACGGCGCTGTATCCAGCAAGGGTCTTTACCTGTGGGGCGGAATCAAGTACAACTACAGTGTGAA
>JAFXOO010000316.1 GCA_017528675.1 Oscillospiraceae bacterium
ATTTCCTGCGGTATTGCAGTGCCGTCATGCCGTTTGTCTCCTTGAACTGCCGCATGAAATGATTCTCATTATTATAGCCGCAGCGCTCCGCAATTTCCTGCACCCGCAGATCTGTCTGGGAGAGAAGCTGAAATGCACGTTCCATGCGGGCACTGATGAGGTCGTCCTTGATGCCTGTATGGAACAGCTCCTTGTAAAGCCGCTGCAAGTGCGTTTTGCTGATGCCAAGCCCCCGTGAAATAGCGGTAATGCTCCACTCACGCTCTGGCTGGGTCTGGATGTCCCGGCGCAGACGGTAAAGCTGCTCACGGTAGGCAGCGCCACGGGTGATCTCGATATCCCGCTTTTGCAGGAACTCTGCAAAACGCTGCTCCACGGCCTTTTCGAGATCGGAGGGCTTCTTGCCGGGAAGGGAGGCCGTCTGCGTGATGAGATCCGGATGCACACCGCTGCCGATGCTGCCGGTCAGCTCAGCTTGCAGCCGGGTGAGGGCGGTTTCCGCATCTTCGGTCAGAATGACAGCAAAAACCTTTTCACTGAGCCTTGCGCAGAGGGGGTGATGCTCCTTTTTCAGCGCATTACCGAGAAGAACCGCCATGTCATAGACCATCGGTGCGGTGTGCTCCATCCATGAGATCAGAAGAAGCGAGTATGGTGTCTCCGATTTGCGCAGGCTATGCAGTGTACCGGGGAGCTGTCCGAGAAAGCCGTGCTTGTTGTACAGCTCCGTGACGGCATCGAATGTGGAAAATGTCTCCATCTGCTCATGGAGATAGTCTATATAGAGCCGCTTTTGCAATGCGTGCAGCCCGCTGGAAACGGAATCCGTCCAGCTAACAAAATACTCGTCGAGCTCAATGTCATTCGCAGAATCATAGGAAACCGCAAAGTACCCGAAGATCTGCCCCTTGCAGTGCAGTGAAGTCAGGACAAGGAGCTGCGGATCGTGCGGGGTACGCAGGGCCGGGAGAATGTCCTGTGTCCGGAATGTGCCGCTGGAGGACGGCACACCGTGCCGGCGCTTCGAGAGCAGAAGCTGCATCGCATCGGGAAAGCCCTGCTGCCGGAAATTGTAGGGATTTTCAAAATCCGGACACCAGTCCTCGCACAGGGCAATGTCCATCCATTGCCACCCGTGCAGAAGGTAGGCATTGCTGTCGATGATTCCCGTCAGTGCATCCAGGCATTCCGCATCTGTTATACGGCTGATGAGATCAGCGGAGAGGAAACTGCGTTTCTCAAAGCCCCGGAATAGCTGTCTGGCGACCTGATGCTGCAAGTCCTGCATAAATCCCTCCTGTGCGCCGACACGCTCAAAGCTGCATCCGCAGCTCGTTCCATAGCGGATGGTCTGGCAGCTTCCGAGAGGCTTGGCAGCCTTTCCGGTCATGATCTCATACAAACGGCAGACTGCCGCTTCACCGAGCTGCCGCTCCCGGCCGCAGACGGTCGTTGTGATGGGCGTATGCATTGCGGAATACCACATCCCGTCATAGCCTGTGACCTTCACCCGACCGGGAACATCGATCCCGCACCGCCGCAGCTCGTCCCCGAAATAGATCGCCATTGCATCGCTCAGACACACCACACCGTCCGGGCACTCGTATCTTCCTGCCGCAATGTCCTGCGCAAGCTGCTCCGGGATATCACGCCAGTAATGTCCGAAATGTATTGCATCCTCCGCAATGGGCAGCCCTGCTTCCTGCATGGCATCTGTAAACCCCCGCAGGCGCTCCAAAGATGGCGTATCCTCCTCGAATCCGGCGATACACCAGAGCTTTTTGCACCCGTGCTCCCCGATGAGATGCTTCGTCATCGCATATGCGCCGTCATGCTGCTCTGCAATGATACACTGATGATTTTCCTGCTCGAAATCAAGTGTCAGCACAGGGGTGTTTGTCTGCGCAAAGAGAGTGAAAATCTTCTGCCGCAGGGCATCATCATGAAAGCGGTTCGCCGCAAACAGGATGCCGTCAAGCCGGTTCTTGCAGACAAGAGCGTAGATGTTTTCAAAGCCTTCGGTATACGGATCCCGTCTGCTGTCCGGCATGGGGTTCAGGACACCGGAATAGATCACGACATCATATCCCAGCTTTGCCGCCTGTCCGAATATGCCGGAGATCAGCTCGTAATCGAGCGGGTCAGCGATTTCCGGGATGACCAGTCCAATGGTTCCGATACTTTGCATGTTTCACCTCCAGCGAATGTGTTTTTTTCTATAGGCAACACCGCACAGAGCTGGTGGTGCAGATGTGCAGCCAGATTTTTCGTCAGATTGTATAGAAATGACGCCGCTGGGCTGGCGCCCAGCAAGGAATTTCTGTGCAAGATGACGGAAAAGATGCAAGCAGATGTGTCGCCAAGCCGTCAGGCGGGCTTTGTGCGGTGCTGCCTATAGTATATCACACGTCACTCGGATTTGTCAAATGGTGCGAAAGGTATCGTTTTTGATGTAAAAAATCATTTTTATTCTGTGCCAAATGCAGTATGATAGAATTATCATA
>JAFXOO010000317.1 GCA_017528675.1 Oscillospiraceae bacterium
CTTCCTTTTCCATCTTGATACTCTTGTACGGCTGCTACTCGTTCTTCATCTGTTAACTTACCTCGTCTGGACATAAAATAACCCCCTTAGAGTTTTCACACTTTTGTTTTTTCGTGTGTCTACTCTAAGGGGATTATATCAGGATCCGGTGCTTTTTTGTCAGATCTGGACGGAATAGTTCGGAGCTTCCTTGGTGATGTAAATATCGTGCGGATGGCTCTCCTTGAGGCCTGCGCCGGTGATGCGGACGAAGCTTGCCTTCTCCCAGAGCTCCGGGATTGTGGCGCAGCCGCAATAGCCCATACCGGAACGGATGCCGCCGATGAGCTGGAAGATCGTATCCGCAACGCTGCCCTTATAAGGTACACGGCCCTCAACGCCCTCCGGAACGAGCTTCTTGGCACCCTCCTGGAAATATCTGTCCTTGGAGCCGTTGGCCATAGCGCCGAGGCTGCCCATGCCACGGTATACCTTGAACTGTCTGCCCTGGTAGATTTCCGTTTCGCCGGGAGCTTCCTCGCAGCCGGCAAGCAGAGAGCCGAGCATCACAACATCTGCGCCGGCAGCCAGTGCCTTCACGATGTCGCCGGAATACTTGATTCCGCCGTCAGCAATCACGGGAATGTTGTGCTTCTTGGCAACACATGCCACATCATACACCGCCGTAATCTGCGGTACGCCGATACCGGCAACCACTCTGGTCGTGCAGATGGAGCCGGGGCCGATGCCGACCTTCAGACAGTCTGCGCCGGCTGCGATCAGCTCCTCAGCCGCCTCAGCAGTGGCAATATTGCCGGCAATGATCGGGATATCCGGGAACGCTGCCTTGAGCTGCTTCAGGGCATTGATGATGTTGGCGCTGTGACCGTGTGCGGAGTCGAGCACCAGAACATCAACCTGTGCATCAATCAGGGCTGCGGCACGCTCCATCATATTGGCAGTCATGCCGATACCTGCACCGCAGAGCAGCCTGCCCTTCTCATCTCTGGCAGAATTCGGGAACTTTACGGCCTTTTCAATATCTTTAATAGTAATCAGACCCTTGAGATAGCCGTTCTCGTCCACGAGCGGGAGCTTTTCGATCTTGTTGGCGCTCAGAATCTTCTGAGCATCCTTAAGTGTTGTGCCGACCGGTGCAGTGATGAGCTTCTCACGGCGGGTCATGACGTTTCCGATCTTCTCATTGAAATCATTCAGGAAGCGCATGTCACGGTTGGTGATGATGCCCACGAGCTTACCCTCGACGTCCACAACCGGAACGCCGGAAATACGGAACTTGCCCATCAGCTCGTCCGCATCGGAAACGAGCTTGTCCTCCGTCAGCGAGAACGGATCCACGATAACGCCGTTCTCAGAGCGCTTGACCTTGTCAACCTCATCGGTCTGCTGCTCAATGCTCATATTCTTATGGATGATGCCGATACCGCCTTCTCTGGCGATGGCGATGGCCATGCGGGAATCCGTTACAGTGTCCATGGCGGCTGTCATAATCGGTGTGTTCAGGTGGATATTACCGGCAAGGCGGGTCCCCAGGGAAACCATGTTCGGCGTTACCTCGGATCGGGCCGGGATCAGCAGGACATCGTCAAATGTCAGACCTTCCTTCCGGAATTTTGCGCTTTCAGTCATCATTGCAAATCATCCTTTCCTCTCATAGTATTTCAACTTATTTTTATAAGATATTATTACTATGATACTCTTTTTTTCGGCAAATGTCAAGCACATGCGATGGCGAACCGGTCAGAAAAAATAGTCCGGTTCTCATTCCCGTTTTGTGCAATTTTACCAATTCTGGAGCGTTAAGACAGCACTTGCCAAAAAACGGCTTATCTTCGGCAAAATTTGATTTTCTGATTTTTAAAAATATTTTTTAAAAAGGCTTGACAAATCGTTTTGAATGTGGTATAATATATCATGTTGTCAGGCGCTGCGCTTGAATCACACTGGATGCTGGTATAGCTCAGTTGGTAGAGCAGCTGATTTGTAATCAGCAGGTCGGGGGTTCGAGTCCGTCTACCAGCTCCAACAATTTCATATGGGAGAATTCCCGAGTGGCCAAAGGGGGCAGACTGTAAATCTGTTGCTTCGTGCTTCGATGGTTCGAATCCATCTTCTCCCACCAGCACGGTAATCCGTGCGGTCAGATCGCACTCCGAGTTTTCGGAGTGCGATTTCTTTTTTCATACGGCGATGGTGCGGTATACAATTTTAAAATGCAATATCTTTCTACAGGACCCTGCTGTTCCGTGCACCGGAGCAGCAGGGTTTTGCATTCTCTGATTTGTCCGTTCATATGACGCCCCTGTCATGCTGCTTTTGTCTGCACAGCCAAGGGTGCTGTTACAAAAATGTCAGGACAGATTTTTGCTGCATCTGCATTTATGCCCCCTAAATCTGCATTTTGTCAGTTGCTTTCCACTGCTACATTTGGTATAATTTCAATAGATTATGAATGGTTCTGTCTATTCGGATTGTTCGTAATTATTATCCGTCTTTTATACATGATAGGAGGAAATAATGAAAGGGAACATCAAAAAGCGTTTGTTTTCGGCATTTACAGCAGTTACAATGCTTGGAGGAATGGGAACCCTCCCCGCAGATGTATTCTCGCCAGCCACAGCTTCCGCCGCTGGTACGGACATTATCGACTTCTCTATCGGAGATGTCACAATGACCGATGCCTACTGCACCAATGCATTCGAGAAGGAAATGGACTATCTTCTTGCCTTCGATGTCAACAAGCTGCTTGCCGGCTTCCGTGAGAACGCAGGCCTGAACACCTACGGTGCAACCCGCTACGGCGGCTGGGAAAACACCAACATCGGCGGGCACTGCGTCGGGCACTATCTCTCTGCCATTGCACAGGCCTACCAGAACCCGAATCTGTCCGAATCCGACCGGAACGAGCTCTACAAGCGCATGACCACCATGATTGATGCGCTCAAGGAATGCCAGCAGCATTCCAAGGGCAAGCCGGGTCTGATCTGGGCGGCACCCGTCAAGTCAGGCCAGAGCGTTGAGCGGCAGTTTGACCAGGTTGAGCAGGGCAAGGCCAATATCTTTGATGATGCATGGGTGCCGTGGTACACCATGCACAAGCTCATCACCGGTCTGAATGACGTCTATCACGCAACAAATTACGCACCTGCCAAGGATGTCGCATCCGGGCTCGGTGACTGGGTTTACAACCGTTGCAGCAAATGGAGTCAGCAGACCCAGAATACCGTTCTTTCGATTGAGTACGGCGGCATGAACGACTGCATGTATGAGCTCTATGCCATCACCGGCAAGGACACGCACGCCGTTGCTGCACATTATTTCGACCAGACCGCCCTGCACGAGCTGGTACTCAAGGGCGACCGGAATGTGCTGAACAACCGCCATGCCAACACAACCATTCCGAAGTTCCTCGGTGCCCTCAAGCGCTATACTGTACTCGATGGCAAGACCGTGAACGGCGAAAAGATCGATGCCTCCCGCTATCTCCAGTATGCCGAGAAATTCTGGGACATCGTCGTTCAGCATCACACCTACATCACCGGCGGCAACTCCGAGTGGGAGCACTTCGGTGAGGATGACATTCTGGATAAAGAGCGCACCAACTGCAACTGCGAGACCTGTAATTCCTATAATATGCTGAAGCTCAGCCGTGAGCTGTTCAAGATCACGCACGATCCGAAGTATATGGATTACTACGAGACTGCCTATTACAATTCCATCCTTTCCTCGCAGAATCCGGAGACCGGTATGACCACCTACTTCCAGCCGATGGCAACCGGCTACTTCAAGGTCTACAGCACCCGCTGGGATAAGTTCTGGTGCTGCACCGGCAGCGGTATGGAAAACTTCACCAAGCTCGGTGATACTATTTATATGCATGAGGACAATACGCTTTATGTCAACCTCTACCAGGCATCCAAGCTCGACTGGGAAGAAATGAACGTGACCATCGTGCAGGATACCGATATTCCTGTCAGCGATACGGCAAAGTTCACCGTACAGGGCAGCGGCAACCTCGACTTCCGCTTCCGCATTCCCGACTGGACAGCCGGCACAATGACGATCAGCGTCGGCGGTCAGGATTATGCCTATGAGACAATCGACGGCTATGCACAGGTCAAGGGCGATTTCAACAGCGGTGACGAGATCACCGTGAAGATTCCCGCCAAGGTCAGAGCGTATTCCCTGCCGGATAATCCGAGTGTCTACGGCTTCAAATACGGCCCGCTCGTTCTGAGTGCCGAACTCGGCAAGGAAGATATGGCGACCGACTCCACCGGCATGTGGGTAACCATCCCGAAGGCCAAAAAGGTTGCAAACGAAACCATCACGCTGAACAAGGAAGGCCAGTCCATCGCTGCATTCATGCGTGAGATCGACAAGCACCTTGTCCGTGAGGAAGGCTCCATGCGCTTCACGCTGAACGATACCAATACCAAGCTGACCTTTACACCGCACTATCAGCAGTACCAGCAGCGCTACGGTATCTACTGGAAGTTCAATCCGAACGGTACTGTAGTCGAGGAGCGTCTGCCCCGTGCAGAAGTCTCCAATTCCGACATCGTACAGCCCGGCTACGGTCAGTACGAGAGCGATAATCTCCACAGCATGGTGGAATTCAACACCAAGGGCGTGACCGACGACAGCACCTACCGCTATGCAGTAGACGGCGGCTGGTTCACCTATACGATGGCGCTTGACGAATCCGCTCCGCTCACCGTGCTCAACATCAAGCTCCGCAAGTCTGACAACGACAAGTCTCTGCGGGTTCGTGTCGGTGACAGAGTCCTCTTTGCACAGACACTGAACTACAAGGGCAATGACGATGTTTACGACGTCAAG
>JAFXOO010000318.1 GCA_017528675.1 Oscillospiraceae bacterium
AACGGAATTCTGGAAATAAGCTGCATTCTCCATCGACTCTGTCACAATGCACTCAGAGTGATGCGTGGAGTATTTCAGAATATGCGCCACTGCCTCCTCTACACTGCCGACAACACGGACTGCAATCTCATAATCACCGTATTCCTTATAATAATCTTCCTCTGTTACCGGCACAACACAGTCGCCAAGAACCTTCTGCACTGTCTCATCGCCGTGAATCAGGACATGATGCTCGTCAAATGCAGCCTTTACCGCCGGCAGAAATGCCTCTGCAATCTCCTTATGCACAAGCAGTGTTTCAATCGCATTGCAGACTGACGGACGCTGTGTCTTGGCGTTATCCGCAATCGATACAGCCATATCAAGCTGTGCAGACGCATCAACGTACACATGGCAGTTGCCTGCGCCGGTTTCAATGACCGGTACAGTAGCCTGGCGGATGACTGCCTGGATGAGTCCGGCGCCGCCACGGGGAATCAGGACATCGAGGTACCCGTTCAACCGCATCATATCAGCGGCCGTTTCACGGTCGGTCTTCTCCACAAGCTGTACCAGTTCACGAGGCAGATTGACACCTGCAAGCGCCTCCTGCATCACCTGCACCAGACAGGTATTGGAGTGGATCGCCTCCTTGCCGCCACGGAGAATCACAGCATTGCCCGCCTTCAGGCAAAGAACTGCCGCATCAACAGTGACGTTGGGTCTCGATTCAAAGATAATGCCGATAACGCCCATCGGCACACGCACCTGACGGATGCGCAGGCCATTCGGACGCAGCCAGCCTCCGGTTTCTTCACCAATCGGATCCGGCAGTGCAACAACCTTCAGGACAGCGGCGGCAATGGCAGAGATGCGTTTTTCATCCAGACGCAGTCTGTCCTGCATCGCAGCAGACATGCCGTTGGCCTGAGCCGCTTCCATATCTCTGGCATTCGCCTCCATAATGCGGCTGATATTGGCAAGCAGGGCATCTGAAACAGCACGAAGGGCTTCATTTTTCTTCTCCGTCCCCGCAGCAGCAGCGGATCGGCTGGCAGCCTTTGCTTTTTCGCCCAGAGTCTCCATATAATTCATAGCTCATCCGTCCTTTCTGACAGCGGGGAAATAAGTACCGATCTGTTCCCCGTCAAACAAACGATAGAGATCCTCCGGATTTCTGCCGTTCATAATAATCATGTCCACACCCGCAGCCGTTGCGATACGGGCAGCATTGATCTTGGTTGCCATGCCTCCGGAACCGAGGCTGCTGCCGGCACCTCCGGCGATCTGTTCGATGTATCCGTCAATCTCCTCCACAACCGGAATTATCTTAGCATCCGGATTCTGGCGTGGATCCGAATCATACAGGCCGTCTATATCGGAGAGAATCACAAGCGCCTCTGCACCAGCAATGGAAGCTACCACTGCTGAAAGGGAGTCGTTCTCACCGATTTCAAGCTCCAGCTCATCAATGGCAACCGTATCATTCTCGTTCACGATCGGGATGCAGTTGACCCTTGTCAGCGCATCAATGGCATTGCGCAC
>JAFXOO010000028.1 GCA_017528675.1 Oscillospiraceae bacterium
CTTCGGGTCGAAAAAACAGGAATTTGCGTAGGATCCTGAAATGGTTTTCCACTCTTTCAACAGGGTTTTCAACAATTCAGGCTTCTTCTGTTAATAAACCGGCCTTCATCCGGAATGTTTTCCCCTTTTGCTTCAGACAGAGCGAGGAGGGATTGCACAGCGTGATGAACACCTGCATCTCCTCGATCATCTCATAGATCAGACGCTGCCGCCGTTCATCCAGCTCACCCATCACATCATCAAGCAGAATCACGGGGGAGCGCTGCATTTTCTCGTTATAGAGATACGCCTGCGCCAGCTTCAGCACAATGGCAGTGCTTTTGCGCTGGCCCTGGGAGCCGAAGGTCTGAACGGGATTGCCGTCTATGGTCAGCAGCAGATCATCCCGCTGGATGCCCCTGCTCGTATAGCCGAGCCGCAGATCCTCCTCCACATGCTCCGCAAGCCGCTGCTGATAGCGCTCCACCAGTGCCGGTGTCGGCTTTTCCGGAAGTTCCTCATCACCGTAAACCGCACTGCGGTAGGCAATCTCCAGTTGCTCGCTGCCGCCGGTCATGATGCCGTAGAGCTTGTTGCAAAGCGGCGCCATATTGCGGATATAGGCTGCCCTCATGCAGGAAATCCATGCGCCGGTCTGCGCAAGCTGCGCATCCCAGAGCGTGACATCCTGCCGGCGGATCCTGCCCTTGTGGGCATTCTGGATACCGGCATTGCGCTGTGAAAGCAGGAGAGAAGCCCGGCTGACATACTGCATACTGTTCGGATGAAGCTGACAGGCGCAGAGATCCACGAAGGAACGCCGCTTGTCCGGCGCACCGTTCACAAGCTCCACATCAGAAGGGGAGAATGCCACGCAGTGGAACGCCTCAAACAGACCGCCGGTCTTGTTGGTGTCCACGCCGTTGATGGTGATTTTCCGCTTCTTCTGTACGCCCCGCTCCAGGCTGTAGGCGATGCGCTGCTCCCGTCTGCCGTCGTGAAAATGCATATCGCATTGAAAGAAATCGGCATCGAATCCAAGATAATGCCGCTCCTTGGCGCCGTGGAAGTTCCGGCACCCGGTCATTAGCCAGATTGCATCCAGCAGATTGGTCTTGCCCTGGGCATTATCGCCTGTGATGATATTGTAATGCGGATCCGGCTCAAACCGCACCCCGTGCAGGTTGCGGAAGCCGTCAGCCGCAAACGAAGTGACATACATCACTCGACCTCTACCCGGTACTGATCGACCTCAACCACATCACCGGGGCGGATCTTCTTGCCCCGCATCGTGCAGACTTCACCGTTGACCTTCACAGCCCCCTGCTGCACAAGCTCCTTGGCAAATCCACCTGTATCACAGAGCCCGGCAAATTTCAGAAGCTGATCGAGCTTGATGAACTCTGTTCTGATCTTGACTTTTTCTGTTTTCATTGTTTTCTCCTTTATCCAAACAGGATCCGTAACGGCACCATAAACAGCAGGAACGGCACAAACTGAACCACGATCCCCAGCCAGATGCAGGGAACAAACAGCAGGATCCGCAGAACATCGTACAGCGTTTCTGCATTCTGGTGTGTCCATTCCAGAATCTTTGTAAACAGCAAAAGCTGCAGCAGCGACAGGAACCAGAAGATGCAGATCAGACCCACGACAACATAATAGGGGCCGACAGTCTCAAGCTGCCCCGTCAGATGCACGATCAGCATCAGCACGGCAAATACCGCCAGATACACCGGCAGCGCCAGCACAAAGGTCAGGATCAGTTTTGTAAATCCCTGGCTGTTTTTCTCCGGCTGCAGGTTCGGATCCTCATACCGCATGGTATATTTCTTCAGGATCCGGTTCTTCTTAGAACGATCACTTTCTCTGAAATAATCATCCGCCGCTTTGTTGATGAACCATATCCAGAAGCAGGAAAATGCCACATCCGGAATGAGCAGCAGCAGTGTCACAAGCAGATCTGTCATGATTGCTTCTTCTTTCTCCGTCTTTTCAGCTTCTTCCCGTACATGTAGTATTTCTCCGCAAACTCCGGATGTTTCTCGCAGATCCGGTCATAGGCCACTTCCGGCATGTAATGCCTCCGGACATATTTTGCCATATAAAACGTCTTGGTTTCAAGGTTCTTTTGCTGCCATTTCTCACCGATCAGATCAAAGAATTTCGCATACAGGAAATAGCCCAGACCGCCGATCGCCGCCATGAGGATCCCGGTCAGAAAGTTGATCCCAAGCACGGAAATCCCGGAAAAAATCAGTGTAGCAGAAACACAGACACACAATGCCGACAGAAGCGTCGCTCCGATCGAAAAAGGATAGTACCTGAAAACCATAACAGCACCTCCGTCAAAACTGGAATGTCGATGATGGAAGCGGCTCAGATCATCCCTTGAGCTGGATGGGCATAATCAGATAGACAAAGCTCTCTCCCTCGGGCGGCGTGATCTTGATGACCTTGTTGCTGCCGCTCATATGGAGCCTTACCTTGTCGCACTCGCAGGCACGCAGTGCCTCCAGCAGGTACTTGTTGTTAAAGCCGATGGTCACAACTTCGCCGCTGATATCCGCCGGAATGCGGTCGTGAATCTCACCGACTGCCGTCTTGCAGGAGATATCCACAGCGCCGTCTGCAAAGACACAGCGCATCGGCGCCTTGTTCTTGTCATTGATAAGCAGTGCACAGCGCTCTGCACAGGCAATGATGTCCTTGGTGCTGAGCAGGACAGAGGTCTTTTCATCGGCAGGAATGCTGCTGCGGAAGTTGTGGAACTGTCCCTCCAGCAGTCTTGCAAACAGCTCAAAGCCATTGACGGAAAAGACGATATGCTTGCCATTGGTGAAGAATTCACACGGTGTCTCCGCATCGTCCTTCAACATGCCAATCAGCTCGGAAAGCGCCTTTTTCGGCACAACAAAGCGGATGGCACCAAGCTCGCTCACCGGCTCCTGACGCAGTGCCAGACGGTAACGATCCATAGCCACCACATAGAATGTATTCTGTTCGGATTCAAACAGCAGACCCGTGAGAATGGGCTTATCCTCCTTCACGGATGCCGCAAAGCTGGACTGCTGGATCATCGAACGCAGCAGCTCCTGGGAAACAGCGCTCCTGGTTGTGGATTCCACCACAGGAAGCTCCGGAAATTCGTCCGCACTCATTGCAGAGATGGTGCACTTGGTGTCATCGCTCTCCATTCTGACATTCAGATTCTCATCAATCTCAAATGTGATAGACTCGCCGGTCATACGCCGTGTCATTTCGTTGAGCAGTCTTGCACCGAGTACAAAGGTGAAGGATTCGTGGCACTCGGCTGCGATACGGGTACGGATACCAATTTCCAGGTCATACCCCGTGAGGGTGACAGCACCCTCCTCCATCTGAAAGCAGATGCCTTCGAGTGCCGGAATGGTTGACTTTACAGATACGCCCTTCATAACATGTGAAATCGCATTGCAGATTTCGTTTCGGTTGCAGATGAATTGCATTTATTGTCAGCTCCTTACTGCTTCCGGTTTCCACCAGCCTGAACATCCGGGGAAAGTATGGCGGAAGCATTTAATCAATCAATCTAATATAAATATATAGTAGTCGTAGTAGAGGGTATTGAAACTGTGGAAACGCCCTTCAAAGCACATAACTGCGTGGATTCAGTATCCACATAGGCACTTGGGAAAAAATGTGAAAAAGTGAGAAAACAGACCGGCTTTTCTCCGGGTGTGGGAAAGTTGAAAGATTGTGGAGTGGAAAAGAAAAACTTTTGGAAAATTCTGTGGAGAGTCAGATTTTGATTTTTCACAATCCACATCCGGTGGATTGCGGATTTGCAGAAAAAGTGGAATTTGTCGTTTCTGGTCGTGAAACCTGCGGATACTCGGATAAAATCTCTCAACCTACTTTTCAACTCGATGTTGAAAAGTAGGTTGAAACCGGTTAGAAAGCTGTTTTCTTCACTTTTCTACACAATGTTTTCAACCACGTTGTGGAAAAGAACGTTTAATTATTGATTGGCTGGGGATTCTTTTCACGGATATCATTGATGATCTCCTCTACCATAGTTTTCAGCCCCTCGTCCTTCTGGATCGCATCATTGACACTGTTGATGGCATAGACGATTGTAGAATGATCTCTGCCGCCGAATTCAATGCCGATTGCGGCGAGCGACATACCCGTGACTTCACGCACCACATAAGCGGCAACCTTGCGGGCGTTGGAAATCACAGAGGTACGCTTGGCAGAGCGGATCTCATCCGGGGTGATGCCGTAAGACTGCGCCACCTCGGCAATGATATTTTCCACTGTAATCGGAATCGGCTGGTCATCCGTCAGGATATCCCGGATGACGCTCTGTGCCATGGAAATGGTCGGGGAGCTGTTGGCAAGCATCTTGAGCGCCTTGAGCTTCTTGACAGCGCCTTCGAGCTGGCGGATGTTGGTCTTGAGGCGGCCTGCGATGAATTCCACCACTTCATCCGGAATCTTCAGATCGAGCAGCTCTGCCTTGCGGCGGATGATGGCGAAGCGGGTTTCAAAGTCCGGCGTACTGATGTCTGCGATCAGACCCCACTCAAACCGGCTGCGGATACGCTCCTCCAGCGTTTTCAGATCACGGGGCGGCTTATCCGATGTGATGATAATCTGCTTGCCCTCGGAATGCAGCTTGTTGAAGGTATGGAAAAACTCCTCCTGTGTGCGCTCCTTGCCGGAGAAGAACTGAATATCATCTACGATGAGGACATCGGCATTGCGGTATTTGTCGTGGAAGCCAGAGGTATCACGCTCATTGATGGCTTTGATCAGTTCATTACCGAAGGTCTCGCCGGTGACATAGATAACCTTGGTATCCGGTGAATTGGTCGTGATCTCATGCTTGATTGCAGTGACCAGGTGGGTTTTGCCAAGTCCGGAAGGGCCATAGATAAACAGCGGATTGGCCTGAAGCTTCTTGGTATCCTTGCTTTCAGTGTCCTTTGCGGCAACGTCTGTTGCAACAGCCTTGCAGGCAGCAAAGGCGAACTCGTTGGAGCGGCCCACAATGAAGGTGTCAAAGGTGTAGTCATATTCGGACAGCTCATAGCTCTTTTGCAGTTCTGCGTGCTTTTCCTCCAGCTCCTTGGGATCCGGAACATGCGGTGCAGGCTCCTCCTCCTTGGCAGGAGGCTCATGGATCAGAACCAGATTGACAGGAAATCCCATGACTTCCTCAAGCGCCTTTTCGATTTTGGCTTTATAGTGGGTCTGGATAATTCCCTGCTGGAAATCGGTATCGACCTTAAAAACAGCATCCTGTCCGTCGAGCCTGACAGGAACCATCGTATTGATCCAGGTTGTCATGACAACTTCGGTGATAATATTGTTTTCTGCCATGTACTTTTTAACCTGTTCAAATACTTCATCAAAGGAATTCATATTACAACCTCCGTATTGATTCGTACTTAATTATATTGTAACACATTTTAATGTAAAAAGCAATAGCTTTTCAAAAAAGTTTTCAACACAGTATAAATGTTGAATTGTGGAAAGGTTAAATTTATGCACTTTGTATAAATGCAGCAGCCCGCTCCCGGAAAGCGTGCCGAAGAAGGCCGCTGCGTGATAATATCGTGAAACTTTCGGGAACACTTGCAATTCTTTCTCCGATATGGTATAATAATCCTGTTATTGCAAATTCAGGAGCCTTTTCCGGATTTCCGGCCGGAACTGAAACCAGGCTTCCATGTGCAGAAAGAGGGAGAAACCATGAAGTTTTACGCTGCTCTTGCAGCCGCCGTGCTGCTGCTGTCTGTTCCTATGACAGTCTATGCAGAGGAGGAAGAACTCCAGCAGGAGGAAAATCAGGAAGAAAGCCAGGAAGAAGACCTGGGTGCCTACGTCGATGCAGGCGCCGACTATGAGTATACCATCGACGCCGAGGGCAATGTCCGGCTCGATCACTTCAAGCCGGCCGAGAGCTATGAGGGCGCTGTGGCGCTGCCCTCCGAGATTGAGGGACATCCTGTGACCTGTATCGGCAATGGCTGCTTTATGAGCGCCAGGGGCATCACCTCCGTCACGATACCGGAATCCATGTCCGATGTCGGCATCAGCGCATTCTTTGACTGCGATGCGCTCGAATACTTCGAGGTGGAGGAGGGCAATTCGTATTTTTCCGTTGAGGACGGCATCCTGATGGCGGACGGCGGCAGACTGCTTGTTGCCTATCCCGCCGCAAAGCCGGATGAGACATACACCGTTCCGGGCAGCGTAGAGGAGATTGTCTCCGGTGCGTTCGGCTTTGCGCAGCATCTCAGGGAGATCACGGTTTCAGATGGCGTGGAGTATATCGGAAGCTGGGCTTTTGCGCATTCAGATACGCTTGAAAAGGCGGATATCGCCGGCTCTGTCCTGACCATCGAGAACTATGCATTTTCCTATTGCAGTGCGCTGAAGGATGTACAGCTCCACAGCGGAACTGAGGAAATTCTCCATGCAGCATTTGCCAATGACCCAGCGCTCACGCAGGTCACACTGCCGGATACCCTGAAGACAGTCGGGCAGTATGCATTCTGCGGAACCGGGATGACCTGTGTGACAATCCCGCCGTCGCTTGAGGAGATTTCCTATTGTGCCTTTGGCTATGACGAAAGCATGAATCCGGTTCACGGCTATGTGATCTACGGTCAGCCCTCCACAATGGCACAGATGTATGCCACGGCGTCCGACCCCGACAATGACTACGAGAATCATTTTGAATTCGTTGCGGTGGAGGATGCCAACATCCCCTATGAGCTGGGCGGCGGCACGCTTTACGCTGAGGCAACAGAGCCGGAGACATCCGTTGCTTCCGATGCGGATTCCGAAGCACAGAGCACTGTCACCGAGACAGATGCAGAAGGCAATCCGGCTGAGATGGACCAGAAGATCGGAGCCGGACTGTTCGGAAATGACCGTGTCAAGCTCATTCTGGGCATCGGCGGCGGTGCTGCAATCGTTCTGGCAGTTGTGCTGCTGATTGCATTCCTGCGCAACCCGAAGAAGAAGCAAAATGACACAGCCTCCGGTGAGAAAGCACCTGCCGACGACGCATCTGATACACAGACCGATGCAGAAAAGGACAGTGAAGCATGAGAGGTATTCTGAAGGCTGCATCGGCGCTGCTTGCCTGTGCAATGCTGCTCCCGCTGTGCCCGGTGCTGAAGGCAGACAGCAGCCAGAGCGGGGACGACATCTGGACCTGTAACGACTACGGTGACGGCGTTGTCGGAGTGTTTCTGAATGATAAGGAGGTTTCCGGAACGATTGAAGTCCCGGAGCGCATCGACGGCAAGACAGTCACGATGGTGGATGTTGACTGCTTCAACGGGTGTGAAAACCTGACCTCTGTGAAACTCCCGGAGACAATCACTGTCATTGATGACTATTCCTTTTACGGCTGCACCTCCCTGAAGGAGCTGAATATACCGGCATCTGTCCGGAAGATCGGTATGAATGCATTTTATCACTGTGCCGCAATGACGGAATTCCGCATCCCTGCGGGAACCTCTGAAATCGGGGATTTTGCCTTTGAGGGATGCTCCTCGCTCAGCGGGATAGAAGTTGCTGAGGAGAATGCGCAGTACAAGGATACAGACGGAATCCTGTTCGATATCACCGGCACAACGCTGATTCTGTACCCCAGCCAGAAGCAGGATGCGCACTATGCACTCCCGGAGGGATGCACGGCGGTCGCTGACTATGCCTTCATCGGCAATACCTACCTGAAAACCGTTGATATTCACCAGGTCACATCGCTTGGCAGAGATGCATTCTATTACTGCACAGCGATGGAGTCTGCGGAGATTCCGGACAGTATCACAAAGCTGGACGGTTCTGTATTCGGCAACTGCACATCGCTCACCTCCGTGAAGCTTCCCCGGACGCTTGAGGAGATCGGTGAGGGATGCTTTTACGCCTGTATGGCACTCCGGGAGATCGACATTCCGGAGACAGTCACAAGCATCGGCAGCTATGCTTTCTTCAACTGCCCTCTGCTCAAAACGATCCGTCTGACAGAGCATGTGACAAAGATCGGGGACTATGCCCTCGGCTATTATTACAGTGACAACGATACGCCCGAAAAAGTCCCCGGCTTTCAGGTCGATGCAGACAACGGCACAGAGGCCTTCACCTACTGCGTGAACAACAGCATCAAGTGCACAGGCGGCGTGACGCAGGGAAGTGTCTTTGTCATTATTATCCTGTGCGTGGTCGGGCTGGCTGTGGTCATCACCATTGTGCTGATCATCCTACAGAGCCGGATCCGTAAACGCCATGAACTGAATTGAAGGAACAGAACTATGAAAATCATACAACGATGCGGAAGAATTCTAAGCGGCCTGCTTGCAGCAGCAGTGATTGCGGCGCTGCCGTTTCCGTGTGCAGCAGCAGACCCCTTCTCCTATACCGTGCTGGAGGACGGCACAGCTTCGCTGAAATGCGAGGATACGGGACTGGTTCACGCTGAGATCCCGGAGACCATCGACGGCCATGCTGTCACGGAGCTGTCAGAGAACTGCTTTGACGGCTGTACCCAGCTTGAAACCGTGGAAATTCCGGATTCTGTGACAAACATCCGGAACTATGCCTTCCAGGGCTGCAAAATGCTGGAAACCGTCCGGATTCCGGATTCTGTCACAAAGATCGGAGATTTCGTGTTCGAGGGCTGCCTCTCCCTGACTGCAATCGAGGTGGAGGATGGAAACAGTGCCTATTTTGACGAGGACGGCATCCTGTTCAAGGATGGACTTTCCAGAACACTTGTCCGCTATCCTGCTGCAAAGCCGGATACCCGATACGAGACACCCCAGCAATGCGGTACAATCGCTCCCTGGGCATTCACAGACTGTCAGAATCTCAAAGTCCTGGACTTCAAATATGCCAGTGCCATCGGAGCGGATGTCTGCATGAATTGTGCAAAGCTCCGGACTGTCACGATCTGTGATGATGTGACGGAGCTGATCGGAGCAGGCTTTGCCTACTGTACGAATCTCAGAAACGTGACACTGCCCGTCAATCTCAAAACCATCGGTGACAGATGCTTTTTCGGGGATACCAGTCTTTCGGACATCACCTTCCCGGACAGCCTGAGCAGCGTCGGCAGCCAGGCATTTTATGCCTGTGTCGGCATCAAGACCTACAAGCTCCCGAAGTCGCTCAAATCCATCGGTGAGGAGAGCTTCGGCTACAGTGTGGACGAAGAAGGCAAATCTGTCAGGGTGCCGGGTGTTGAATTTGCGGTGGATTTCGGCAGTGAGAGCTATCATTACGCCAAGCAGAACGGGTTTGCCTATCGTTCTGAAGTGTCACAGTCGCTGGTTATGATTGTGATTGTGGCTGTGGTACTGATTACACTGATGATCATCGGCCTGCGCATCGAGCTCAGACGCCGTAAGAAAGAGAAGGCCGCCGAGGAAGAACGCCTTGCCCTGGAACGCCGCCGGAAGGCACATGAAGAACGTATGCAGAAGAAAAAGAAATCCCGTCAAGGCGGCAATCCTGCGGATGATTCCAAAGACAAATAAAGGAGACAGTCTATGAAACTGAAACAGATCGCAGCAGGCGTGATCGCCGGGCTGCTGCTCACAGGCAGTGCCATGCTTCCGGCTGCTGCCATCAGTCTGGATAACCAGAACCAGGGAAACGGTGAAATCGGTTCCACCTACGAGGACGGCATGTTTGTGTACAAATATGTCGAGGGCGGTGTAGAGCTCAGCGGTGTCAATCCCACGGCGCTTGCCGTGACGCTGCCGGATGAAACAGACGGCCGCAGGATCGTCAGCATCGGAGACAGTGCCTTCTATGGATGCAGCTCTATCGAATCCGTCAAGATCGGTAAAAATGTCCGTTCCATCGGTGTTTCCGCTTTTGAAGGGTGTGAATCGCTGAAGTCGGTTCAGATTCCGGAGAGCGTGACCTCGCTCGGCAAGGATGTTTTCAGCGGGTGTATCTCGCTGAAAACGCTGGAGCTCCCCTCCGGCATCAAAGAAATCCCCGAAGGAATGTGCTATACCTGCGCACAGCTTGAATCCATCCGCATTCCGGATGGTGTGACGGACATCGGCACGGAGGCATTCTATAACTGCTGGATGCTTTCTGATGTCACCATCCCGGAGGGTGTCGAGCATCTGGGCAATTATGCCTTTGCCTTCTGCGGCAATCTGACGGATGCTTCTCTGCCGTCCACAGTCAGGAGCCTGGGCTCCGGTGTGTACTGCGGCTGCGAGGGTCTGACCTCCTTCACCATCGGCAAGAATCTTGAGGACATTGGCACGCTGGATTTCATCGGCTGCAAGAATCTCACATCCTATGCCGTTGAGCCGGGCAACAAGATCTATACCGAGAAGGACGGCGTTGTCTATAAAGCCGGGAACAGCGTGCTGTTTGCCTATCCGGCAGGCAATCCGGCGGAGGAGTTTTCCATTCCGGAGGGCGTGACCACGATCTACGACGGCGCATTCTTTGCGGCAGAGCACCTGAAGGAAGTCACCTTCCCAAGCACAATCCACTACATCGGATCCGGAGCTTTTGAATACTGCACCGGTCTGCGCAGCGTTGTCCTGCCGGAGGGTACCGAGATTATCTATGACAACGCATTCTCTGACTGCACATCTCTCAGCTCCGTCAAGCTGCCGGAGACACTCAAGGGTGTCGGCAATTACGCCTTCTATACCTGCCCATCCCTGAAGGAGGTCAGAATTCCGGCAAGATGTGACACAGTCGGAGCATATGCCTTCGGCTATGAGGACGGAACAGAAACCGATGAGAACGGCAATCCCGTTCCTGTGAAGATCAGCGGGTTCCAGCAGCACGGCGGCGGCATTTCCAAGGGGATGACCATTGCCATCATCGTCACTGTGATTGCAGTGGGTGTCATCATTCTGCTGCTGGTGCACATCATCCGCAAAACCCAGCTCACCAAGGAGGAACACGAAGTGCTCCGGGATGCCGATGAGGCACCATACGAAAGCATGGCAGGCAATTCCGGTGAGGAAGAAACCACGGATACAAAGGAAGAAGCAGAATGACGGAATGCAGGAGCCGTGCGCTCCTGCATTTTTATGCGAAGTGGCATAGAATCCCTCCGCCGCATAAATGCAGCACTCCCTGCATATAGTGTGGAAAATCAGGCAGGAGGGCATTTTTATGGAGGAACATGCATCGCAGCTTTTGACTGTTGAGGACAGAAAAAAGCTCCGTGTCACCGGCGTCACGGATATGGACCGCTTCGATGAGCGGGAAATTGTGCTCTATACATCGCTCGGAGAGCTGACTGTGACCGGGAAGGAACTGCACATCGGCAGCATCAGCACCGAGACCGGCGAATTGCTCGTGGAGGGCGATATCTGGGGGATTCAGTACGGGGATAAGGATAAACAGTCTCCCCTGCATTTCCTGGGGAGAGTGTTCCGATGAGCAGCACCCTGCCGGATACGTTCAGCACAACCCAGGAGGAGCTGCTCTTGTTCGCAGGGTCTGTCCTGCTCGGCGTTCCGGCAGGCATGCTGTTTGATTTCTGGAGAATCCTGCGCAGGCTCCGCCCGCATCCGGCATGGCTCGTCGCAGCGGAGGATATGCTCTGGGTCATCTCGACAGGCATGCTGCTGCTGTGCTATGCGGATACCTTCGCAAAGGGCGTGTTCCGGGGCTATTTTGCGCTTGGCTGCGCAATCGGCTTCGTGCTCTATGCCGTTACCGTCGGCAGGGCAGTGACAAACTGCATTGCCGGCCTGCTGCATCTGCTGCAAATGCCGGTCGGCCGAATTTGTGATGGCTTTGCATCTATTTGTAGAAAAGCAATATGCAGTTTTGTGAATTCTAACAAAAAAGACAAAAAGGAATAAAAAAATGCATAAAATCGCTTGCAGAAACCTATGGAAAAGGTGTATAATAAATTGAGAACCCAAAAAGAAAGGGAAAATGTATGGCAAAAGCAAAGAGACTCACAGATAAGCCGCATTTCGGCGCAAGAATCCTGCTGCGGATTGCACTGGTTCTGTTTGTGCTGTTCTGTACCGTGTCAATCGTGACACTCCAGAACCAGATAGCAGAAAAGAACCGCAAGCTGGCAGCAATTGAAAAGGAAATAGAAGCAGTTTCTGCCGAAAATGACGAGCTGGCTGATCTGATCAAAGCTGATGATATCGGCAGATACATGGAAAAGCTCGCTGTAGAGAATAATGGCTATGCTTATCCCGATGAGCGCCGCTATTATGACACATCCAGAGACTAATGCCCGCAGGCATTATGACAATTATTTTTTAAAAGCAGGGGGCTTTCATTTTTATGCAGCTTGAGATCGGTAACATTTATCAGGGTAAGGTTAAGGGAATCACAAACTACGGCGCTTTCGTGGAGGTGCCTGTGGAGGGCGGCAAGCCTGTGACAGGTATGGTACATATCTCCGAGGTTGCCAACACTTACGTCAGCGATATTCACGATTTTCTCTCAGAGGGTCAGGAAGTCAGCGTCAAGGTGCTGTCTGTCAATGAGCAGGGGAAGATCAGCATGTCCATCAAGAAGGCTCTGCCGGAGGATGAAAAGCCCCCGCAGAAGCCCCGTCAGCCCCGCCGTCAGGATCGTGAGAAGGGGATTGTCTGGGAGCCGAAGCCCCAGAAGCCTGCCTCCGAGATGACGTTCGAGGATATGATGAGCCGCTTCAAGCAGCACAGCGAGGAGCGCATCAGTGACATCAAGCGCAATACGGACCGGAAAAACGGTTCAAGAAGAAGATCAAAATAAATAAATACCCTCCGCTGATACGGAGGGTTATTTGTTGCAGCAAGAATGGGAAGGATTATACACATCGGGGGAACAGGAACAATTGGGAAACAGAAAGTGTACAGAAAGGATTATGTTCATGAAACAAAAGATCACAGCGATGCTGATGACCGGAATAATGACACTGGCTGCTGTTCCTGCCGGGCTGCCGGCTGTCAGGGTACAAGCGAAGGATGAGACAATGCCCGCTGCATTCGTGAGCGAGCCGAACAGAGCCTATTCCAAGCCATGCAGAACCGTATTTGAAAGCGTTCCTGCGCCGCTTCTGGCTCTTGTGCCGGAGGAAGATGCCACCAGATGGATGCAGTTTAATGATACCATGCATGCAGAGACACCCGAAACACTGATCGAATATACCAATATCTATTCCTTCATCATGTCCTTCGGGTTGTCAGATGAAGAAGTCCGCACCGTGATGCTAAAGGGGATTGACGAGCAGACTGTATTCATTACCGAGACAGAGCTTGACCTGATCCTGACAGCAAGTGAAAAGGATATTCTGAACTATTTTGCAACGGATTATGTCATTATCATCGGGGAAAAATTCTATACGCCCCAGTGGCTGTATGAGCACACCACCGAGGAATATGCCGCTGCCGGCATCACCCCCGACATGATTGCCGCAAAACTCGGTACCTATCCGGATTTTCCGTTCACACTCGAAGCGTCCGTAGCCTTTTCCGAGAAGCTATACAGCTATGTCGGTTCTTCGGCAGGTCTCATCAACTGGGCATTCACCCCCGGTGATGTGGATATGAGCGGCGATGTCGGGATCCTCGATATCATCAAGCTGCAACGTTACCTGCTTAAGGTGGAGAACATCGGCTATGCCAACTGGGTGGCCGCAGATCTGAACGGCGACAATGATGTCGATATCATGGATCTTGCTCTGCTCAAGCGGGAAATGCTCGTGAAGTTTCCGCCGGAACCCATTGAGGAGCCTACCACTGAGCCGGTTACAGAGCCGGTCACCGAGCAGCCGACGGAGCCGCCGACCGAGCCGTATGAGGAGCGGCCGATTGAGGTCATCCTCAATGTCATGGAGTATAACCAGCATCCGAATTATCCCACCGGCTGTGAAAGCGTGGCACTGTATATGCTGCTGAAATACTACGGCACGGATGTCACTGTGGAACAGATTGTCAATGCCCTTCCGAAGGCTTCTCTGCCGTATACCAAGAACGGCCTGATGTACGGGCCGGATCCGAACAAGTACTTTGTCGGAGATCCCCGGAACAGCAGCTCCTATGGCGTCTTTAACGAGCCCATCGCCCAGGTTGCCGAGCAGTTCCGTCCCGGCGTACAGTGCAAAACCGGCGCACCGCTGGAGGATGTGATTGACATTCTCGACAGCGGCAATCCTGCACAGGTATGGTATACCACCAACCCGGAACGAGGCATTGTCTATCGCCGTGAATGGTATCTCGACACAGGCGAGCTGTTCAGATGGCCCGGCGGTGAGCATGCCGTTGTGGTATGCGGCCATGACCAGACCACGCTGACCTACCGTGACCCGAACACCGGCGGCACTGTGGTCAAGGATATTGAAGAATTCCGCAAGATCTATGACGAACTGGGCGGAAGAATCGTCTATTATAACGAGTGATTCCTGTCCCCCTTCCCTCGGCTGAGGGAAGGGGGTTTTTCCGGAAAGCTGCCGCCATCTGTCCGTGTTCCGGGGAGATCGGTCACGCTCCGGGTTAAAAAAAAGTGAAAGAATGTTACAAATCAAATACAATTCATCACCGAATTGCTGTACAAATCGGGAATACGGTTGACATTCTGCCGGGAAACTGTTAAAATAGTAGATGTGTGGGGAGCAGTCTGCCCCCAGGAACAAAAGAGAGATATTTGCCGGAAAGGAGATACGCCCTATGGGAGAGAGAAGACTGTGCTGCGGCTGTATGGAATATAAGCCGGGTGATGCGGCCGTCTGCCCAAATTGCGGTTATGCCGACGGCACGGCGTATGATGCGAATTATATTATTCCGGGAACGGAATTGAATGAACGATATATCGTGGGCGTGAAGCTCAGAAGCAACAGCGAAGGTGCAACCTACATCGGCTATAATAAGTCCATCGGCTGCAAGGTGCTGATCCGGGAGTATATGCCGGAGGGACTGTGTACCCGCCTGAAGGGTATGTCCGTGATCTGTGTCAATTCCCAGCAGGTTGTACAGTATAAGGCACTCATGGCCGAGTTCACAGAGCTGAACAAGAGCCTGGCGCATATGCGGAATGTGTCGCATATCACCCCCACGCTGGATCTGTTTTCATCGAACAACACCACCTATGCAGTCTATGAGTATATCGACGGCGTCACACTGGTGGATTACCTCAAGGACAATGCCGGCGAGCTGACCTGGAGCCAGGTGAAGGAGATGTTCCCGACCTTCTTTACCACGCTCAGCCTGCTGCATAATAACGGCATCGTGCATCGTGCCATCAGCCCGGACACGATCTATGTCACCTCTAAAAACGAGCTGCGGCTGACGGGATTTTCCATTTCCACCGTCCGCACGATGCATACCGAGCTGCCGTGCGAGATTTTCGACGGCTATGCCGCTCCGGAGCAGTACAATGCCAATACCCGCCAGGGTACCTGGACGGATGTGTACGGCATCTGTGCGGTACTGTACCGCATTCTGACCGGCTGCAAGCCCACCGAGGCAACAAGCCGTATGCAGAACGACAATCTCTGTGCGCCGCATGAGATGAATCCCAATATTCCGAAGCATGTATCCAAGGTCATCATGCGTGGCATGAGCCTGTTTTCCGAGGATCGTATCAAGACCGTGACCGAGCTTGTCACGGCGCTGTTTGAGGAGGACGAGGAACCGGAGCCGACTCCGATTCCGATTGAGCCGTCCCGCCGCCAGCAGAGCCGCCGTCAGAATGTCACGGATTACGAGACATACCGCCGCAATGCCCTGCGTGAGGAGCGCCAGGGGGATGATTATGTAAGCGAGGACAAGGAAAACGTCATTGACCGCATAAAAATCCCGATCATCATCGGTGTGCTGCTGACCTGTGTGCTGCTGGTCATTGCCATTGTTGTGCTGAATCTGCTGGATATCGACATGGATCCGAAGGAAAGCATGGTGATGGAGACTTCTGCCCCGACCATTGCGGCAACGACGGACAATATTGTCCTGGAATCTGCATCGGATGAGGTACAGCCGAGCGGTGACAGCCAGATGCCCGACCTGATCGGCAAGAATTTTGAGTCCAAGAAGGAGCAGCTTGAAAAGGACGGCTGGCTCTATCTGCTTGCAAAATATGATTACAGCGAGAAATACAAGGCAGGTCTGATTATCGACCAGCAGCTCAAGCCCGGTACTCCCTTCAGCAGCGGTGCAACAGTAGAGGTCACCGTCAGCAAGGGGCCGTCCTCGATCACCATTCCGGAATTTGAGGGCAAGACGCTCAAGGAATACACGGCGATGCTGGATGATCTGGGGCTGCCGTACAACACCGAAAAGGAAACGGATTATGATTTTGAAAACGGCATGGTGACTCGTCTGAGCCAGGATGCCGGTGAGAAATTTGATCTGACCAAGGGCGGCGAGACGCTGAAGGTTTTCTATGCGGATAACCCGGAAGTCAAGCCTGCACCGCAGCCGGATTATTCCACACCGAGTCTTCCGGACAGTTCTGAAGCAGTGGACGTCCCCGGCGTTTCCACAGAGGATCCGGCAGTGATTCCTCCGGAATCCACCAACGATGAACCGGTGGAGGTACTCCCCGATAATCCGCCGATGCCTGAAATATGAAATCATCCCCCTGACAGCAACGTCAGGGGGATTGTCATATCATTCTGTTCCAGAATCTTGCAGTGACCAGGGGCAGTGCCCCCGGTCGCTCGCCGCAGGCGGGGGAGTCCCCGCTGGCAGACGCATGTTCATCTGAAAAGACACCTCATGCTACAGCACCATCAGAGTAAGCGAAATCCCCTGCAAGTGTTCAGATTAGGGCAACACCGCACAGAGCTGGTGGTGCAGATGCGCAGCCAGATTTTTCGTCAGATTGTATAGAAATGACGCCGCTGGGCTGGCGCCCAGCAAGGAATTTCTGTGCAAGATGACGGAAAAGATGCAAGCAGATGTGCCGCC